>NZ_JBEYVC010000015.1:0-113333 GCF_040643855.1 Streptomyces sp. NPDC047072
GTGGGTTGGGCCGATGGAGGGTTCGACTCGTGGCGCGGGGGTGTGGGTTGGGCCGGTGCAGGGTCCGATTCGCGGCGCGGGGGTGTGGGACGGGCCGGTGCAGGGCTCGACTCCCGGCGCGGGCGTGCGGGACGGGCCGGTGCAGGGCCCGATTCCCGGCGCGGGCGTGCGGGCTGGGCCGGTGCAGGGCTCGACTCGGGGCGCGGGCGTGCGGGCTCCTGGACGCTGGCCGAGCGGGGTGTCGGCGTAGGGGCTCGTGCCGCGTAGCCCGGTCTGCGGACGCCGCCCCGGGAGCCGGCAACGGCCGGAGTCGGAGCTCAGCGTGAGTCGGTGCCGACGACGCAGCCCTGCCCAGCGGACGCCGGCCCGAGCGACTGGTCAGCGCGCGCCGGTCCGAGCGACCGGGGGCGCCGGGCCCGGCGCCGGGCAGCGGACTGAGTCGGGGCCTTGACCATGTGCCGCGCAGCGGACTGAGCCGGGGCCCCGCCCACGTGCCGGACACGAGCGGCTGTCGCCGGTTCTGGGCCCGCAGCCTTGGTCCCGCGCCCCGCGCCTCACCCCTTCGTCATGTGCACCCTCTCCACCCCACCCCTCTCCACCCCACAGCCAAGTCCCTCGCGGGAGTTGGTCTGGAGTGGGCGGGAGGCGGTCCGAGGGGGACGGAAACGTTCATGTGCCCCGTTCGGTGGTGATCCATTCCCGCTCTTTCGTGTAATAGCACCGGCGCGGCCCGTGAGGAAGGCTTGGTCCCGCACATCGATGCCCCCGCGCAATTCGGCGTCGGGGCATGACCGGGAGGGCAATTCCATATGTCGGTAGGCGAAGAGATCCGCACCGAGCAGGACCGGCCGCAGCAGAGCCTCGGCACGGCCGCCGCGCGGAACCTGGCCACCACCACCAAGTCCGCACCCCAGATGCAGGAGATCAGCTCCCGCTGGCTGCTGCGCATGCTTCCCTGGGTCAATGTCCAGGGCGGCACATACCGGGTGAACCGTCGGCTCAGTTACGCCGTCGGCGACGGCAGGGTCACTTTCGTGAAGACCGGCGACCGGGTCGAGGTGATCCCCGCCGAGCTGCGCGAACTGCCCGCCCTCAGGTCGTACGAGGACGACGAGGTGCTCTCCGAACTCGCCCAGCGCTGCCAGCAGCGGGAGTTCGCCCCGGGCTCGGTGATCGCCTCCTTCGGCAGCCAGACCGACGAGGTGTACCTCCTGGCGCACGGCAGGGTGGAGAAGGTCGGCACCGGCCCCTACGGCGAGGACGAACTGCTCGGTGTCATCGCCGACGGCGCCTACCTCGGCGACCAGGCGCTGCTCGACGCCGACGCCATCTGGGAGTTCACCGTCCGCGCGGCAACCGCCTGCACCGTCCTCGTGCTGCCCCGCCAGGACGTCGAGCAGGTCGCGGAGCGCGCCGGCTCCCTGCGCGAGCACCTCCAGGAGCAGCGGTCGATCCCCGACCAGCGGTCCAACCGCTACGGCGAGAAGGAGATCGAGCTCGCCGCGGGCCACGACGGCGAACCCGACATCCCGCACACCTTCGTCGACTACGACGCCAGCCCCCGCGAGTACGAGCTGAGCATCGCCCAGACCGTGCTGCGCATCCACACGCGCGTGGCCGACCTCTACAACCAGCCGATGAACCAGACGGAACAGCAGATCCGGCTGACCGTCGAGGCGCTCAAGGAGCGCCAGGAGCACGAGCTGATCAACAACCGCGAGTTCGGCCTGCTCAACAACTGCGAGTACGAGCAGCGCCTCCAGCCGCACGACGGCGTGCCCAGCCCCGACGACCTCGACGAGCTGCTCAGCCGCCGCCGGGGCACCAAGCTGCTGCTCGCCCACCCGCGCGCGATCTCCGCGATCGGCCGTGAGCTCAACAAGCGCGGGCTGGTCCCCGAGACGATCGACATGGGCGGCAACCGCATCCCCACCTGGCGCGGGGTGCCGATCTACCCGTGCAACAAGATCCCGGTCACTCCCGAGCGCACGACGTCGATCATCGCCATGCGTACCGGCGAGGCCGACCAGGGCGTCATCGGCCTCCAGCAGGCCGGCATCCCGGACGAGATCGAGCCGAGCCTGTCCGTGCGGTTCATGGGCATCAACGAACAGTCGATCATCAAGTACCTCGTGACGGCGTACTACTCCGCGGCGGTCCTGGTGCCGGACGCGCTCGGAGTGCTGGAGAACGTCGAGATCGGCCGCTGGAGGTGACGTTTCTGGACCTGGGAGCCGTGTCCCCGCCCGCCGGGGCGGGTACACCCCGGTCGAACGTGCCCGCTCCCGGCGGAGACGCCACCGCCGGCGGACTGACCGAGGGGGAACCCATGGACGGTCCCGCCGGCCCCCGCCCGCTCGACGGTCGCGTCGGCGGCCGTTCCCTGGACGGGCACGAGGCCGGGGTGATCCTGGAGCGGGCCCGGGCCGTGGTCGACCCCGCGCTGCGCTCCGCCCTGGAGTCGCTGCCCGGTTCGCTGCGCCGGATCGCGCTCTACCACTTCGGCTGGGAGCACGCCGACGGCACCCCGGCCGCGGGCAACGCCGGCAAGGCGATACGGCCGGCGCTCGTCCTCACCGCCGCCACCGCGCTCGGCGGCGAACCGGCCGCCGGGGCGGCGGTGCGGGCGGCCGCGGCGGTGGAGCTGGTGCACAACTTCACGCTGCTGCACGACGATGTGATGGACCGGGACACCACCCGCCGGCACCGCCCCACCGCGTGGACCGTGTTCGGTGACGCCGACGCGATCCTCGCCGGGGACGCCCTCCAGGCGCTGGCCCTGCGACTGCTTGCCGAGGATCCGCACCCCGCGGCCCCGGCGGCCGCCGCCCGGCTCGCGGCCTGTGTCGTCGAACTGTGTGAGGGGCAGCACGAGGACACGGCCATGGAGCAGCGGAGTCCCGGCGAGGTCACCCTCGAACAGGTGCTCCTGATGGCCGAGGCCAAGACGGGCGCGCTGCTGGGGTGCGCCTGTGCGTTGGGCGCGCTGTACGCGGGTGCCGGGCCGCGGGACGTCGAGGCGATGGACGCGTTCGGCCGGGAGGCCGGGCTCGCGTTCCAGCTGATCGACGACGTGATCGGGATATGGGGGGACCCGAGCCGCACCGGCAAGCCGGCCGGGGCGGACCTCGCGGCCCGCAAGAAGTCGCTGCCGGTGGTCGCCGCGCTGGTCTCGGGGACGTCGGCGGCGGCCGAACTGGCCGAGCTGTACACGGCGCCGTACGAGGGGGAGGACCTGGCGCGGACGGCTCTCGCCGTGGAACGGGCCGGCGGACGGGACTGGGCGCAGGCCCAGGCCGCGGAACGAATGGCCCGCGCGATGCACCAACTGTCCCGCGCGGTACCGGACCCGGAGGCAGCGGGCGGCCTCCTCTCCCTGGCCGAGTTCGTGACCCGTCGCAGCGCTTGAGTGAACCGACGGAGAGCCTGAGGAACCGGCCCAGCACTTGAAGCGACCGGCGCAGTACCCGAACCGGCACAGCGCCAAGCCGCCTGGTACAGCGCCGGGAGGGTCCCGGTACGGAGGCGGGAGCCGCCCGGCACAGCGCAAGAGGAGACCCGGCACAGCACAGAGAAGTGAACCGACAGGGCGCCCTGGGCGATCCGTCGCAGCGCCCGAAGACCCCGGAGCCGTCGGAGCCGTGCGGGACCTGACCCCCGCACGGCGGCACCCTGCGCCGGCTCCGGCTCGACGGGTCCCGCGCATCCCCACGGTGCGCGGGGCCCGTCTCTAGCAGCCCCCCGATGCCGACCGGCCGATTCCCCCCCGGAAGCCGATCGGCCTCATCACCCGCCCAGGAGGCCCACGGGTCCCCCACCCCCCCCGATGCCGTTCGCCTCATCACCCGCCCGCGGATACCCATCGGCTCCGCTCCACCCGCCTCCGGATGCCTATCGGCTCCGCTCCCCGCGTCCCCCGATGTCGATCGGTCTCTTCACCCGCCCCCGGATGCCTATCGGCTCCGCTCCTCGCGTCCCCGATGTCGATCGGTCTCTTCACCCGCCCCCGGATGCCTATCGGCCCCTCCACCCGCCCCCGGACGCCCACCCGCCCCGCCCCCCGCGTCCCCAGACCCCCACCGGTTCTTCACCCCTCCCCCTCGATGCCCATCGCCCTCTTCACCGGATAGGCTCAACCCCCGTGCAACCAGAGGTGGTTGAGACGAAGGGGTGGGGCATGGGTGTGGCCATACGCACGGCGGGCGCAGAGGATCGTGAGCTGGTCGTCCGACTGCTGTCGGAAGCCTTCCAGGACGATCCGGTCAGCGGCTGGATCTTCCCGGAGGAGGAGTACCGCCGTACGACCCAGCCCCGGCTGATGGCCGCGTTCGTCGACATCGTGCTCGCGGACGGCCGTATCGACGTCACCGAGGACGGCTCGGCGTGTGCGCTGTGGCTGCCGATGCCCGCCGAACCCCACGACGACGAGGACGACGGCTTCGCCGCCGTGCGCGAGAGCGTCGACCCGGACAACGAACGCGTCGAGGTGCTCGGCCGCCTGACCGGCGAGATCCACCCCGCCGGCCGGGCCCACGAGTACCTCTGGATGATCGGCGTCGCCCCCGGCCGCCAGGGCGAGGGACTGGGCGGCGCGCTCATCACCTCGGTCACCGACCGCTGCGACCGCGAGGGCCTGCCCGCGTATCTCGAAGCCAGCAGCGCACGGAGCCGCAAGCTGTACGAGCGTCTCGGCTTCGCCCTCCGGGACCGGCCCCTCGACCTCCCCGACGGCCCCCAGATGTGGCCGATGTGGCGCGAACCGCGCGGCTGACCAAAGACAAGAGACGAGAAGAGACGTCCTTCATGTACCCCTTCGTCGTGGGGGAGTTCACCGAGTACCTGAAGACGGAGCGCCCGGACACCACCCCGACCCGCCGCAATCCCCGGCGCGCAACGGGAAGCGTGCCCGCCCCCTTCGTCCTACCCTGAGGGCATGGACAGCGACCAGCACGTCTGTCCCGCCTGTGGACAGCCCGTCCGAACCGTCGTACGGCGTCACAAGACGCTCGGCGCCTGGGTCCCGCTGTGGGTGGCGGGCCCCTGCCACAACCCGGAGTGCGCGGCGTACGTCGCCGAGGGCGCCGAGCCCGACGAGGACCACGGCGGAAAAACGCCCGCGAAAAACTCCTGAACCCGTGTCGAGAACCCGCACCCGGCTCCGACGTCCCCTGTGAGAGCCGCCCACCGGGGCGGCCGAGCGAAGGAGCACAGTCATGAAGTACCTGGTCATGGTGCAGGGCACGCAGGCCGACTACGAGGCCATGCGCGGCAAGGGCTCCGCGAAGTCCCCGGCCTGGGGCGAGCAGGAGATCCAGGCGATGTACACCTACATGGGCGCCCTCAACAACGACCTCTCCGAGACCGGCGAGCTGATCGACGCCCAGGGTCTCGCCGAGCCCGCCAAGGTCCGCCACGTCACGCTGGGCGCGGACGGCAAGGCGGTGATCACCGACGGGCCGTACAGCGAGACCAAGGAGCTGCTCTGCGGCTACTGGGTGCTGGAGTGCGAGTCCCTGGAGCGGGTCACGGAGATCGCCGACCGCGTCACCCGCTGCCCCCAGCCCGAGGGCGCCCCGGTCTACCCCGTGGTGATCCGGCCCATCCTCGACGGCGTCGGGGACATCGTGGACCAGTGAGCGGGAGGACCGGCGTCGAGGACCTGCTGCGCCTGCACGCGCCGCAGGTCCTCGGCGCGCTGATCAGGCGGTACGGCCGTTTCGACGCCGCCGAGGACGCCGTACAGGAGGCGCTGCTCGCCGCGGCCGGGCAGTGGCCCGCGCAAGGCGTGCCCGACAATCCGCGCGGCTGGCTGATCAGGGTGGCCTCGCGGCGGCTGACCGACGTGCTGCGGGCGGAGGAGGCGCGGCGGGCCCGGGAGGAGCGGGCGGCCGCGCTGAGCGTGCGCGACACGGCGGTCGCCGACCGCGCGCCGCGCGAGGATGACACCCTCTCGCTGCTCTTCCTGTGCTGCCATCCGGAGCTCACCGCGCCCGCGCAGATCGCGCTCACCCTGCGCGCGGTCGGCGGTCTGACCACGGCGGAGATCGCGCGGGCGTACCTCGTGCCCGAGGCGACCATGGCGCAAAGGATCAGCCGGGCCAAGCAGAAGGTGCGCGGGGTGCGGTTCGGGCGGCCGGACCGGTGGGAGGAGCGGCTGCCGGCGGTCCTGCACACCCTCTACCTGATCTTCAACGAGGGTCATACGGCGACCTCCGGCCCCGCCCTCCAGCGGCGCGACCTCGCGGGCGAGGCGATCCGGCTCACCCGCACGGTCCACCGGCTGCTCCCCGACGACTGCGAGGTGGCCGGCCTGCTCGCCCTGATGCTGCTCACGGACGCCCGCCGCGAGGCGCGCACGAGCCGGTACGGCGACCTGATCCCGCTCGACGAGCAGGACCGCGCGCTCTGGGACAAGGCCGCGATCGAGGAGGGCGTCGCGCTGGTCACCGGCGCGCTGGCCCGCCGCCGCGCGGGTCCCTACCAGGTGCGCGCGGCCATCGCCGCCGTACACGACGAGGCGCCTTCCGCGGACGCCACCGACTGGCGGGAGATCCTCGGCCTCTACGACGTCCTCGTGCGCCTGGTGCCGGGTCCCGTCGAGCGGCTGAACCGGGCGGTCGCCGTCGCCATGGTCCACGGTCCGGAGGCGGGGCTCACGGAACTCCAAGGACTGTCCGGTGAGTTGGGGCACCGGCTGGACGCCGTACGCGCGCATCTGCTGGAGCGGGCGGGGGACCGCGAGGGGGCGCGGGCCGCGTACGAGGAGGCGGCGGGGAAGACGCTGAGCCTGCCCGAGCAGCGGTATCTGCGGGGGCGGGCGGCACGGCTGAGGGCCTAACGTGGGTCCATGTCCACGACACCCATCCTGCACCTCACGCAACGCTCCCAGTGGGAGGAGGCCCGCGCGCGGGGCACGTACGAGATCTCCACCCGCGGGCGCACCCTCCAGGAGGAGGGCTTCATCCACTGCTCCACCCGTGAGCAGCTCCCGCGCACGGCCGCCGCGTTCTTCGCCGACCTGACCGACCTCGTGGTCCTCGTCATCGACCCCGACCGCCTCGACGTGCCTCTCAAGTACGAGGCCATGAAGCCCGGCGCCGAGGAGTTCCCCCACGTCTACGGCCCGATCCCGGTGGCCGCCGTCGTCGACGTGGAGTCGTGGGGGTGAGCGGTGGCCGCTTATGGCGCCGGATCGTGGTGGCCTGGACGGTGATCGTGGTCATCGCGGGCGGGCTCACGCTCTGGCTGCGGGACTCCACCGAGCCGGCCGGGCCCGCCGGTTGGGAGCGGAGTTCACCGACTCCTCAGCTGCCCGAGGGGTGGGAGTCGATGTGCCCGAGCCCCAGCGTCGACCCCGACGGGGGCCGGCACATCGTCGCGTGCGCGTTCATCTCCGGGTAGGCAGGCCGCCCGACTCCGGGTCCCGGCCCGTCAGGCAGTACAGGCCGCCCGCCGGGTCGCGCAGCACCGTCCAGGTTCTGCCGTCGGTGACGAACTCGGCGCCCAGGGACTCGTGTTCGGCCTTCGTGGTGTCGATGTCCGCGCAGGCGAGGTCGAGATGGGCGGATGCGGGGCGTTCCTCGTCCAGGCGCTGGAGGAGGATCCGGATCGGCAGGCCGGGCGGGGGCTTGAGGACGTGGAACTCCGGGAGGGAACCCGGCAGCGAGTCCCAGTCCGGCAACAGCCGTGTCCAGAAGGCGACTTCGGCGTCGTACAGCGAAGGCGGGACGTCGAGGCAGACCTGGTCGAGGCGGCTGCCGCGGACCACCGGCGGGCGCTCCGACTGCCCGCGCCACGGGTCCGCGCAGAACAACTGGCCCGCGGGGGAGCGCAGGACGATCAGCGTGCCCTGGTCGGCGACGACCCGCGCGCCGAGTTCGGTCGCCGCCCGCGCGAACTTCCGTACGTCGTCCACGGGGAAGTCGAGATGCGCGCCGCCCGGTCCCGAGGCGACCGCCTGGACCTTGACACAGGCGTCGGCGCCGCCCTCGGGCAGCAGCGTCACGAACTCCCGCCGCTCGCCCCGCAGTTCGGACAGGTGCGTGCCCGTGACCGCCGTCCAGAAGGCGCAGGCCACCTCGAAGCGGGCGGCGGGCCGGTCCACGAAGGCGTATGTCCAGCGGATGCTCATACCGGTGATCGTAGGTCCGTGAGCCGCTCCCGGTGCCTCAGCCGTCGGTGCGCTGCATGAACCGCAGCATGTTGCCCGCCGGGTCCCGGAAGGCGCAGTCCCGCACGCCGTACGGCATGTCGGTCGGCTCCTGGATGACGTCCGCGCCCGACTCCTCGACCCGGGCGAAGAGGCCGTCGACGTCGGTCGTGGTGAAGTTGACCCCGCGCAGCAGGCCCTTGGCCAGCAGCCGGGCCATCGCCTCCTTGTCCGCGGGGGAGGAGTCCGGGTCGGCGGCGGGTGGCTCCAGCACGATGTCCACGTCCGGCTGGAGCGGCGACCCGACGGTCACCCACCGCATCCCCTCGTACCCGACGTCACCCCGCACCTCGAACCCCAGGACGTCCCGGTAGAACGCGATCGCCTTGTCGTGGTCGTCGACGGCGATGAAACAGTTCTTGAGCTTGATGTCCATGGACTTACGTTAGGCCCGTCGGGGCCGGGAGTGCCTGCGGACGAAGCACGGCGGGATCTCCCCGGCCTCCTTGTGGTCACGGGCCCGGTACGCGCTCGGCGTCTCGCCGACCAGTTCCGTGAAGCGGGAGCTGAAGGAGCCGAGGGAGGTGCAGCCGACGGCCATGCAGACCTCCGTGACGGAGAGGTCGCCCCTTCTGAGCAGCGCCTTCGCGCGCTCGACGCGCCGGGTCATGAGATAGCCGTACGGCGTCTCGCCGAAGGCCGCGCGGAAGCTGCGCTGGAAGTGGCCCGGGGACATCAGCGCGGTGCGGGCGAGCGCGGGAACGTCCAGCGGCTCGGTGTACTCGCGGTCCATCCGGTCGCGCGCCTTCCGCAGCCGTACGAGATCCTCCACGCTCACCATCACGCCAGCATCGCACGATGGTCACGAGCCGGGCCCACGGTCCTGGAACGGGCTTTGCCTCCAGTTCGCCTCCCGTACGGAAGCGCTTGCTCCCATGAGAGGCATGGACCACATCACGTTCCTCGTGGCGGTCGTCATCGTCACGGCCCTGGCCTTCGACTTCACCAACGGATTCCACGACACGGCCAACGCGATGGCGACGTCCATCGCGACCGGCGCACTGAAACCCAGGACCGCGGTCCTGGTGAGCGGCGTACTCAACGTCGTGGGCGCCTTCCTGTCCACGGAGGTCGCCAAGACCATCTCCGGCGGCATCGTGGACGACACCCTGGTCACCTCGGGGATGATCTTCGCGGGGCTGGTCGGAGCGATTCTGTGGAACCTGCTGACCTGGCTGGTCGGCCTGCCCTCCAGCTCCTCGCACGCGCTGTTCGGCGGGCTCATCGGTGCGGTGTGGGTCGGCGCGGGCTCCCATGGCGTCCACTTCGACAAGGTCGTCGAGAAGATCCTGATCCCCGCGGTGGCCTCCCCGGTCGTCGCCGGCGCGGCCGCGCTCATCGCCACCTACCTCGCCTACAAGCTCACCGCCCGCGCCCGCAGGGACTCGGTGACCAAGGGCTTCCGGTTCGGCCAGATCGCCTCCGCCTCCCTCGTCTCCCTCGCGCACGGCACCAACGACGCCCAGAAGACCATGGGCGTCATCACCCTCACCCTCATCTCCGCGGGCGCCCTCGGCCACGACGCCGGTCCGCCGGTCTGGGTCATCGCCTCGGCCGGTCTCGCCATCGGCCTCGGCACCTACCTCGGCGGCTGGCGGATCATCCGCACCATGGGCAAGGGCCTCACCGAGATCCAGTCCCCGCAGGGCTTCGCCGCCGAGACCGCGTCCACGACGGTCATCCTGACCTCGGCGCACCTCGGCTTCGCGCTCTCCACCACGCAGGTCGCCTCGGGCAGCATCCTCGGTGCCGGTCTCGGCCGGCGGCTCGCGGAGGTCCGCTGGGGCGTCGCGGGCCGTATGGTCCTCGCCTGGCTGATCACCCTGCCGTCCGCCGCGCTGGTCGGCGGGGTCTCCGCGGCCGCGGTCAAGCACGGCGGCAACTTCGGCACCGTGGTCGTCGCCCTGATCGGCGCCGCCGTCGCCGCGGGCATCGTGCTCGTCTCCCGCCGCAACCCGGTGGGCGCGCACAACGTCAACGACGCCCACGAGGTCACCATCCGCACCGAGCCGCCGACGCACGTCGGTACGGCCGCCTGAGCCGGATCTGATTCAAGGGAGTTCGAGTCATGAGCATCGACTGGACCGCACTCGGCCAGGTCACCGCGGTGAGCGTCGGCGTCACCGTCGCCGTGGTCGTCGTCTTCGCCCTCGGCGTACTCGGCCTCGCCCGCCACGAGGGGGCGCGGGAGGATGGCGGTGGTGGTACGTCCACGCTCGGCATCGCCCAGGCCGGCCTGTGCTTCCTCGCCTGCGCGGCGGTGGTGGCGTACGGCATCTATCTGATCGTGCCGCAGTTCCACTGAGAGGGGACCGGGGATGACGCCCCTGCTGACCGACCTGAAGGTCGACTACACCGACCCCGACGACCCCGTGCTGATCCGCCCGGACGGCTCGCTGATCGACACCTGGCGGGAGAACTACCCCTACGCCGAGCGCATGGAGCGCAAGGAGTACGAGTGGCACAAGCGGCTCCAGCAGATCGAGCTGCTGAAGCTGCAGAGCTGGATCAAGGAGACCGGCCGCCGGATCGTCATCGTCTTCGAAGGGCGGGACGCGGCCGGCAAGGGCGGCACGATCAAGCGCTTCACGGAGCACCTGAACCCCCGGGGCGCGCGGGTCGTCGCCCTGGAGAAGCCGACCGAGCGCGAGCGCGGGCAGTGGTACTTCCAGCGCTACGTCGAACATCTGCCGACCGCCGGGGAGATCGTGCTGTTCGACCGGTCCTGGTACAACCGGGCCGGGGTGGAGCGCGTGATGGGCTTCTGCTCGGACGACGAGTACCTGCGCTTCACCCGTCAGGCCCCGCTGTTCGAGCGGATGCTCGTGGACGACGGCGTGGACCTGGTGAAGTTCTGGTTCTCGGTCTCCCAGGGCGAGCAGCGCACCCGCTTCACCATCCGCCAGATCGATCCCGTACGGCAGTGGAAGCTCAGCCCCATGGACCTCGCGTCCCTGGACCGCTGGGACGACTACACCGCGGCCAAGGTCGCCATGTTCCGCGAGACCGACACCGCGTACGCCCCCTGGACGGTGGTCAAGAGCAACGACAAGAAACGCGCCCGCGTAGAGGCCATGCGCAGCGTCCTGGCCCGCTTCGCCTACACGAACAAGGACGAGGAGGTCGTCGGCACCCCGGACCCGCGGATCGTGGGGGCGGCGGCGGGCTTGCTGGAGGAGGGGGAGGACGACCACGCCCGGTCCTCATGAGACCGAATACTTTCGCAAAGGAAAGCGCATCGATGTCAAAAGGACGGGAATCCGATCGGTCAAGTTCCATATGGGCAGGGTGAAGCTTTCGAAGACCTGTGAAATCACTGTTGCGCATTCGGCCGGGTGGCTCTGTGATTGAGTTCCGCACTCGGAAGGATTCCAGGCATGAGCGCAACGCTCGTGTACGACCCTCTGGCCGCGCAGACGCTGGAGGACCCTTACCCCCTCTACGCGAGACTTCGTGAGAACAGCCCCGTCTTCTGGCACGAGCAGATGAGTTCGTGGGTCGTCACCCGGCACGCGGACTGCGTCGCGGTACTGCGGGACCACGGCCGGTTCGCCCGGGACCGGCGGCGGGCCGGTGCCGAGGTCCCCGAGCACTTACAGAACTTACAGTCCCTCGATCCACCCGGGCTCAGCCCCCTCAAGCGCGTGCTCGTCGGCGCGTTACGCGCCCAGGATCTGACGGCGATCGGCGAACGGGCCCGTGAACTGACCGCACGGCTCCTCACGGAACTCGCCGGCCGGCAGACGTTCGACTGGATCCACCTCGTGGCCGCACCGGTCGCGCTGGCCGTCTCCGCCGATCTGTTCGGCGTACCGGAACCGGACCTCACGTACTACTCGACGATCTCCGACAGGATCGCCCGCCGGATGGACGCGGGCTTGAACCCGGAGACCATTCCCCTCGGGGACGCGGCCCGAGCCGACCTGAACTCGATGGTCGAAGGCTGGTTCGCGGGAGACGAGCGTCCCGGCGTGCTCTCGGCCGTCCGCGCGGCCGCGGACCGGGCCCAACTGCCCCCGCACTTCATCCGCAACTCCGTGAGCAACATGTTCAACGCCAGCTACGGCACGCTGTTCGCGGCCATCGGCAACATCGCGCTGACCCTGCTGCACCATCCGGAGGCGCTCGGACAACTCCGCGCCGACCACGCCCTGTTGGAGACCGCACCCGACGAACTCGTACGCTTCGACGGCCCGGCCCAGGGCACCAGCCGGGTGGCCGTCGAGCACACGGAGATCGCGGGCCGGCCGATCGAGCCGGGCCAGATCGTCATGACCCTCTTCGGTGCGGCCAATCGCGATCCGCGGGAGTTCGCGCACCCCGACGAGCTGCTGCTGGCCCGGTCCCCCAATCGCCATCTCGGCTTCGGCTGGGGCATGCACAGCTGCCTCGGCACCGTGTTCGGCAACCTGGCGATCCGGGAGGTGCTGCGCGCCCTGATGGAAGCGCCGGATCTGCGCCTCGCCGGCCGCCCGGTCCGCCGGACGACGGCCACGGTACGCAGCATGGACCTGCTGCCGGTCACCTTCCACCGCTGACTCGACACGGTCGTCGGCGGTGACACGGATGTCACGGGCGCCGGTCCAAGGCACAGCCGCGCACGCCTGTGATGCCTCGACTCGAGCCGGAGAGGGGGAATCGCCATGAGCTACGACCACTGATCACACGAGCCGTGCATCCGGTGCGCCGGCCCGCCGCACACGCGGGCCGACGCACCGGACCCGGCCGGCAGGCGCGCACCGACGGCAACCCAGTCCAGGAGGCGACATGAAGCGCCCACCCACCAGTGTCCTGTCCCTCGCGGGCTCCGGGGAGACATCGACGATCGACGAGGATCTTCGGCGGCGATACCTGAAATTGCTGGACCGGCACGGATACGTGTATGTGACCGATGTACCCGACGGATTCGAGTACGAGAAGTTCCTGACCGCATTCGGTGAACCATTTCCCGGACCTTTCGGGCGGACGGTGGACGACATCGTCCCGGAGGCCGGAATGGACGACGTTTACTACGCGGGAAATCGCAAAGCACTGTTACCGCACACCGAAGGCTACGAACGCGAGGGGCTGCCACCGCGGTACCTGGTCCTGTGGTGCGTGACACCGCCGACCCCGCACGAAGGGGGCGAGACCACCCTGTACGACGCCGCCCCCCTGCTCTCCGCGCTGCCCCCGGAAACCGAGAGGAGACTGCGCGAGACCCGGTACGAGTGGCGGGCCGGCGAGGGACTGGCACGACTCGGGCGGGCCAGACGGGCGACCCACCCGGTACTCGCGGCCGTCGACGGGACCACCGTGCTGC
This sequence comes from Streptomyces sp. NPDC047072, assembly GCF_040643855.1. Taxonomy (NCBI): domain Bacteria; kingdom Bacillati; phylum Actinomycetota; class Actinomycetes; order Kitasatosporales; family Streptomycetaceae; genus Streptomyces; species Streptomyces sp. NPDC047072. The sequence goes on from NZ_JBEYVC010000015.1 coordinate 13,512, forward strand.
GGGTCTCCTGCAACAACATGACCATCCCCGCCGCCGACGACCCGGTACACGGCTTCCTGGCCGACGTGCGGCGGCGGTTCGCTGCGGAGTGCGTGAGCATCGACTACCGGCGCAACGACTTCGTGCACTGGGACAACTGGCGGATCCTGCACTCCCGCAACGCCTTCAGAGGGGCCACCCGGCACCTCAGGCGGATGCAGATCAGCCACGCTGACGCGCGGGCGTCGGCATGAGCCGCCTCCTCGTCCTCGGACTCGGCGGCCCGGACCCGGCGGCCCTGGTCGGCACGGCCGCCGAACTCGGCCACGAGGTGCACTGCGCCACCTCCGGACTCCGGCCACCGGACGACGACCCCGTCTGGAAGGACGTGACCGCACACCCCTTGGTGGACTTCGCCGACGCCCGTATCGAGGAAACGATCACCGAGTACGTCCGTACACAAGGGATCGACGGCGTCGTCACGGCGAACGAGTACCTCACCCCACTCACCGCCCGGGTCTGCGCGCGGCTGCGTCTGCCGGGCAACGACCCGGTTCTGGCGGACGCCCCGCGCAACAAGGTCCTCATGGCCGCCCGGTTCGCCGCGCACGGAGTCGGCGCTCCCCGCACCCTGGTGCTCGACGACCGGGAAGCACTGCTGGGAGTCGTTCCGGACGACCTTCCGCTGCCGGTCGTCGTCAAGCCGGCCGCGAACGCCGGCTCCAACGGCGTCAGCATCGTGACGGACCGCTCCGGTCTGCCGGAGGCCTTCGCGGTGGCGCGGGCGCAGGGCGGGGAGACAGCTCCCCTGGGCATGGCGCTCGACCGGCGGATCCTGGTCCAGGAGTACATCGGCGGCGAGGAGTACAGCGTCGAATCGGTGACACAGGGCGGCCACAGCACGCACCTGTGCATCACCAGGAAGATCACCACCTCCGGCGCACACCGCGTCGAGACCGGCCACTCGCTCCCCGCCCACCTCGGCCCGGACACGGAGAGGCGGGTCCTGGACGAGACCTCCCGGGCGCTCGCCGCGCTGGGGATCACCGACAGCGTCTCGCACACCGAGGTCAAGGTGACACCGGAGGGGCGCTGCCGGGTGATCGAGGCCGCCGCACGCATCGGAGCCGGCCGCATCGGCGTGCTGGTCGAACTCGCCCTGGGCATCAGCATGCCCCGCGCGAGCGTCGACCTCGCGCTCGGCAACCCCGTGTCCGTCGAGCCGCGGCGCGCCGCCCACGCGGCGTCCAGGCTCTTCGTGGCGCCGTCCGCCGGGCGACTGGTCGACCTGCACGAGATGCCGGAGCCGGGAGGAGACGTCCATCTGGTGCAGGTCACGCGACCGATCGGCAGCACGGTGGCCGGACCGCGATCGAACAAGGGCCGGGTCGGGCACTTCGTCGTCCACGGCGCCGACGAGGCGCGCGTCAACAACCGGGCGGACGAACTGCTGGCCCGGATACGGGTCGTGGTCGAACCCGCCGACGGAACGGAGGCGGACGGTGGACGCGCGTGAGTTGAGCATCCCCGGGGCCTGGCTCTTCGCCGCGCCCGTCCTGAGCGGTGAGCGCGGTGAGCACGTCGAGCCGTACAGCGCCCCGGAGTTCACCGCGGTCGTCGGCAGGCCGCTCAGCCTCGGACACCTGAACGTCACGGTCGCGCGGGCAGGCAGCGTCTTCGGCGTGCACTACGGCGACGTACCGCCCGGGCAGGCGAAGTATCTGCACTGCGTCTCCGGGGCGGTCTGGGACGTGGTGGTCGATCTGCGCGTGGGCTCTCCCACCTTCGGCCGCTGGGAGGGCGTGGTCCTCGACGACGTCGACCGCCACGCCGTCTATCTCGGCGAGGGACTCGGGCACGCGTACGTCAGCCTCGCCGACCGGTCCACGCTGGTCTACGTGTGCTCCCAGCCGTTCATGCCGGACCGGGAACACAGCCTCAACCCCATGGATCCCGCGCTGGGCATCGCCTGGCCGCGATCGGGCCGCGACGGCACACCGCTGACGCTCACCCTCGGTCGCCGGGACGGATCGGCGCCCACGCTGGAGGAGGCCCGGGCGGCCGGACGCCTGCCCGTGCTCACGGAGGAAGCCCGAGGATGACCGCCGGAACACCCACGGACCCGCCCGCGGTGGAGCAGAGGGAAGCCGTCACCGAGCCGGAGTCGTTGTTCCGGTCGGTGGCCTTCCGCTGGTACTACCTGGGCACGACCGTCTCCCTGACCGGCAGCGCCATGGCCCCCGTGGCACTGGCCTTCGCCGTCCTCGCGCTCTCCCACCGGGCCGCCGACCTCGGCCTGGTGCTGGCCGCACGGACCGTCCCACTGGTCGCGTTCCTGCTGCTCGGCGGGGCGGTCGCCGACCGCTTCCCCCGCATGCGGGTGCTACGGCTGTCCAACGCGGGCGCGGCGCTCACCCAGGGCACGGCCGCCACGCTGCTGATCACCCACGCCTACTCACTCGGCGCGATCATGGCGCTGGAGTTCCTGAACGGAGCACTCAGCGCCTTCACGATGCCCGCGATGCGCGGCATCGTCCCCCAACTGGTGCCCTCCTCCCACCAGCAGCGCGCCAACTCGCTGATGGGCTCCACGAAGAACGCCGTCAACATCTTCGGCCCGAGCCTCGCGGGCGTCACCGTCGCCACGGTGGGCGGTGGCTGGGCGATCGCCCTCGACTCGGTGACCTACCTGGTCGCGGCGTTCTGCATGACGAGATTCCGGGTGACACGGAAGATCACGGGCCGGTCCTCGATCATCGCCGACATCCGGGACGGCTGGACCGGATTCCGCTCCCTGACGTGGGTGTGGACCGTGGTGCTCTCCCTCGCCGTCACCAACTGCGTCCGCTCGGGGGTCTTCGGTGTGCTGGGACCCGAGATCGCCCTGCACTCCATCGGCGCCTCCGCCTGGGGCGTCGTGCTCAGCGCCCGGGCCGTCGGGGTCCTGGCGCTCGGTCTGCTGATGTACCGGCTGACCTTCACCCGCCTGCTCGCCACCGGCCAGACCTTCCTGATGCTGGGATCGGTGCCCGTCATCGCCCTCGGTCTGCACGCCCCGGCCTGGCTGCTCGTCCTCACCACGGCCCTCGCCGGAGCCGGCTCCGGGGTGTTCGGACCGGCCTGGGAGACCTCGCTGCAACAGCACGTACCCAACGAGATGCTCTCCCGGATCTCCTCCTACGACGATCTCGTCTCGTTCGTCGGAGTCCCGGTCGGACAGGCCGCCGTCGGCCCGCTGGCGGCCGCGTTCGGCGACACCCGGGTCGCCCTCACCGGCGGGGTGGTCTTCCTCGTCGCGGCCTTCCTGCCCCTGCTCGCACCGAGTGTCCGACACCTGAGGAGCCAATGAGATGACGAACGTTCTCATGGTCGGCCTGCACGACGGGTACGCCGAGTACTTCGACCGGGACCCGGAGCTGCGCCTGCACGTACTGGAGGAACCGGAGATCCACCACCGCAACGAGGACGGGTACCGCCGGTGCGCGCCCGGAGGGCTGGTCCTCGCCGAGTACCAGCAGCGGGACGACTTCCTCGAAGCGGTGCGGGCCCGGCACGAGAGGATCGGGTTCGAGGCGGTCGTACCCGCCTGGGAGTACGGCGTCGAGGCCGCGGGCCGGATCGCCGAGGCCCTCGGCCTGCGCTCACCCGGGCGCAGGGCGGTCGGGGCGTGCACCGACAAACTGACGCTGCGCCGGTTGCTGGCCGGCACCTCCGTCGCCCAGCCCCGTTGGGCGCGGGTTGGCTCGGAACAGGAGGTCGCCGACTTCTTCCGCGGTGTCCCGATCGTCGTCAAACCCTCCAACCGGCACGCCTCCGTGGGGGTCGTCCGCGTGGACGACGTCCACGACGTCCCGTGGGCCTGGAAGGAGTGCGCCGGCGCCGACGAGGTGCGCACCGTCACCGACCGCGGCCGGGCGACCGACTACGTCGCGGAGGAGTTCGTGGCCGGATACCAGGTGTCGGTGGAGACCCTGGTCCGCGACGGCGAGGTCGTCTTCGACTCGGTCGACCTGATGCTCACCGCCGGTGGCCCGTACTTCCCCATCCTGTCCGTCACGGTCCCCGCGCCGATCCCGGCCGAGGAGCAGACGGCCGTGGTCGACGCCTCCCACGCGCTGGTCACCGCGCTCGAGGTCGCCGACGGCACCATCCACTCGGAATGGAAGATCCACGCCGGTCGGCCCTGTCTCATCGAGTGCGCCGCACGGGTACCGGGCGCCTTCACACCCGAACTCGCCGAGCGCAGCTACGACGGTTTCTCCATGTACGGCGCACAGATCCGGCTGCTCGCGGGCCTCGACCCACGGCTGCCGAAGCGGGCCGGCTCCACCGCGGCGGTGCGGTGGTTCCATCCTCCGGCCGGCCGACTGCGGGCCGTCAGCGGTGTCGACCGGCTGGCCGGCGATCCCGCGGTCTTCCTGCACCGGGTCAAGGTCGCCCCCGGCGAACTCATCCCCGTCTGCCGCGACGGCTGGCACCGCGTCGGATACTTCGCCGTACACGCGCCGACGGCGGGAGAGGTCGCGGCGAAGACACGGGAACTCCTGGAGGCGGTGGAGTTCGACGTGGAACCGACCTGAAGCAGCGGAAGGGGCCCGGTCCTCAAGGACCGGGCCCCTTCCGGCGTGCTGCCGTCGGCCTGCGATGGTGCACCGATCGCGGGCGACGGAGGCCGACGCGGGGTCAGGCCTTCTTGGTCTCCCAGAAGATCTTGTCGATCTGGGCGATGTAGTCCAGAGCCTTCTGACCGGTCGCCGGGTCGGTCGACGCCTTGGCGGCCGAGAGGGCCTTGAGGGCGTCGTTGACCAGCTGGTGCAGCTCCGGGTACTTCTCGAAGTGCGGGGGCTTGAAGTAGTCGCTCCAGAGCACGGAGACGTGGTGCTTCGCGAGCTCGGCGCGCTGCTCCTTGATGACAACGGCACGCGCCTGGAAGTGCGGGTCGTCGTTGGCGGCCATCTTCTCCTGCACGGCCTTCACCGACTCCGCCTCGATGCGGGCCTGGGCCGGGTCGTACACACCGCAGGGCAGGTCGCAGTGTGCGCTGACCTTGACCTTGGGGGCAAACAGGCGGGAAAGCATGGAGCATTCCTTCCTCGTGATCGTCTTCTCAGGTGCGACATTACTCCCTGCGAGAGCCGAATTCGCGAGTGCCCCCATGGGCTTAGGACAAAAGTCCGGGGTCAGACTGAGACTGGTGGATGAACGTACCGGGGAGGTGCCGGGGATGCCGGAGCTGTCGCAGGAGACCGAGCGGGGGAGGTCGTTGTTGCCCTTCGTGGGGGTGGCCGAGGTGACCGGGCCGTCCATGGTGCCGACCCTCCGGCACGGGGACCAGTTGGTGGTGCACTGGGGCGCCCGCGTTCGGCCCGGCGACGTGGTGATCCTGCGGCATCCCTTCCAGCAGGACCTGCTCGTCGTCAAGCGGGCCACGGAGCGGCGCGAGGGCGGCTGGTGGGTGCTCGGCGACAACCCCTTCGCGGGCGGTGACAGCACGGACTACGGCGTCGTACCGGAGGATCTCGTGCTGGGGAAGGCCCGGTTCAGGTACCGGCCGCTGTCGGCCGGTCAGCGCTCGCCGCTGGCCGCCGTGCGCTGGGCGCTGTCGTCCGTGCGGCCCGTGCTGCCCGACCGGTCTGCCTCCAGGCGCTTGCGGGCCCGGTAGGCGGCCACGTTGGCGCGGGTGGCGCAGCGGTCGGAGCAGTAGCGCCGGGAGCGGTTGGTGGAGGTGTCGAGGTAGGCGTTGCGGCACGGGGCCGCCTCGCACAGGCCCAGCCGGTCCACGCCGTACTCGGTGAGGTGGAAGGCCAGGCCCATCGCCGCGATGGCCGCGTAGCCGGCGGTCGCGTTGGACGGGTGGTCCGCCAGGTGCATGTGCCACAGCGGGCGGCCGTCGTCGTCCCGGAAGTCGTGGCCGGAGATCTGCGGGCTGACCGGGAACTCCAGGAGCAGGGAGTTCAGCAGGTTCACCGCGAGCGTCTCGTCGCCCTGGTCGGCCGCCTCGAAGACCGCCCGCAGCCGTGCCCGGACCGAGCGGAAGCGGGTGACGTCGGCGTCGGTGGCCCGCCGGGCCGCCTCCTGGCCGCCGCCGAACAGGTCGCGGACGGCCTCGACCGAGGTCAGGGAGTCCTTGCCGCGGGCCGGGTCCTCGCTGTTGACCAGACGTACGGCGTAGTCCGAGTAATAGGCCAGTTCCACTTGTAGTCCTTACGGAGGCGTTCTATCGTCGTGGTGCGGTCGGGTAACAGCTGATCGTGCTTCCAGGGTATTACGACAGCGAGCGGACAGGGGGCTCCGATGACGACGGGTGTCGGCACCGACTGGCAGGCCTGGCAGGAGAGCTGGGACCGGCAGCAGGAGTGGTACATGCCGGACCGCGAGGAGCGGTTCCGGGTCATGCTGGACATGGTCGAGGCGCTCGTCGGGCCCGCGCCCCGCGTCCTCGACCTCGCGTGCGGCACGGGAAGTATCACGGCCAGGCTGCTCGCGCGGTTCCCGGACGCCGTCAGCACCGGGATCGACCTCGACCCCGCGCTCCTCGCCATCGCCGAGGGCACGTTCGCGGGCGACGACCGCGCCACCTTCGTGACGGCCGACCTCAAGGACCCGGACTGGCCCACGACACTGCCGTACGACTCCTACGACGCGGTCCTGACCGCCACGGCCCTGCACTGGCTGCACAGCGAACCCCTCGCGGCGCTCTACGGCCAGGTCGCCGGGCTCGTCCGGGACGGCGGGGTCTTCATGAACGCCGACCACATGATCGACGAGACGACACCCCGGATCAACGCAGCCGAGCGCGCGCACCGGCACGCCCAGATGGAACGGGCCCAGCAGGACGGCGCCCTCGACTGGACCTCCTGGTGGCAGGTCGCCGCCGCCGACCCCGTCCTCGCCGGGCCCACCGCCCGGCGCTTCGAGATCTACGGCGAGCACGCGGACGGTGACATGCCCTCCGCCGCCTGGCACGCGCGCGTGCTGCGCGAGAAGGGCTTCGGCGAGGTCCGGCCGGTGTGGCGCTCGCCCTCGGACACCTTGCTGCTCGCGCTCAAGTAGGCCCACGCGAAAGGGGCGGTACGAGATCCTCGTACCGCCCCTTCACCGTCGTAACGCTAGAGGACCTTCGACAGGAACGCCTGGGTGCGCTCGTGCTGCGGGTTCGTCAGGACCTCGCGCGGGTCGCCGGATTCCACGACCACGCCGTCGTCCATGAAGACCAGCGAGTCACCGACCTCGCGGGCGAAGCCCATCTCGTGGGTGACGACGATCATGGTCATCCCGTCCTCCGCGAGATCCCGCATCACGTCCAGGACCTCGCCGACCAGCTCCGGGTCGAGGGCCGAGGTCGGCTCGTCGAAGAGCATCAGCTTCGGCTCCATCGCGAGGGCACGGGCGATGGCCACGCGCTGCTGCTGGCCGCCGGAGAGCTGGGAGGGGTAGTTGTCGGCCTTGCCGGCGAGCCCGACGCGGGCGAGCAGTTCCTGCGCGCGCTCCCGTGCCTGGGCCCGGCTCACGCCCTTGACCTGGACGGGGGCCTCGATGATGTTCTCGACGGCCGTCATGTGCGGGAACAGGTTGAAGCGCTGGAAGACCATACCGATGTCCCGGCGCTTCAGCGCGACCTCGCTGTCCTTGAGCTCGTAGAGTTTGTCGCCCTTCTGGCGGTAGCCGACCAGCTCGCCGTCGACGTACAGCCGACCGGCGTTGATCTTCTCCAGGTGGTTGATGCAGCGCAGGAAGGTCGACTTGCCGGAGCCGGACGGGCCGATGAGGCAGAACACCTCGCCGGTCTTCACCTCCAGGTCGATGCCCTTGAGGACCTCGACCAGCCCGAAGGACTTGTGGACGCCCTCGGCCTTCACCATGGCGGTCATGCGGCACCTCCCGCCGACGAGCGGTTCGACAGGGAGAGCAGGTTCGCCCTGATCTTCTGGAACGGGGTGGCCGGCAGGCTGCGGCTGGTGCCGCGCGCGTAATACCGCTCCAGGTAGTACTGCCCGACGCTGAAGACCGAGGTCAGCACCAGGTACCAGGCCGCGGCGAGGAACAGCATCTCGGCCGGGGCGCCGGAGGTCTGGCCGATGTCCTGGGCGACGCGGAGCAGCTCCGAGTACTGGACGACCGAGACCAGCGAGGTCGTCTTCAGCATGTTGATGACCTCGTTGCCCGTGGGCGGCACGATCACACGCATCGCCTGCGGGATGACGATCCGGCGCAGCGTCTTGGCATGGCTCATGCCCAGCGCGTGGGCCGCCTCGGTCTGCCCCTCGTCGACGGCCAGCAGGCCGGCGCGGCAGATCTCCGCCATGTACGCCGCCTCGTTGAGGCCGAGGCCGAGCAGCGCCGTCAGGAACGGGGTCATGAACTGCGACCACTCGTCCTTGTAGACCGGCCCGAGGTTGATGTACTCGAAGACCAGGCCCAGGTTGAACCAGACGATGAGCTGGACCAGGACCGGGGTGCCGCGGAAGAACCAGATGTAGAACCACGCGATGGACGAGGTCACCGGGTTCTTCGACAGCCGCATCACCGCCAGCAGGATGCCGCCGACGATGCCGATGAGCATGCACAGCACCGTGAGCAGCAGTGTCTTGCCCACGCCGCTGAGGATGCGGTCGTTGAAGAAGTAGTCGGGGATCGCGCCCCAGTTGATCCGGCCCTGGGAGAACGCGTAGACGATCGCGCCCAGCGCGGCGAGCGCGACCACGGCGGAGACGTACCGCCCGTAGTGACGGACCGGAATGGCCTTGATGGCCTCCGGGCCGGCCGGCGGGGTGTCCGCCGGCCTGTCCGCCTTGTCGATGTCAGTCACGGATGTTGCCTTTCGGTGGCCGCGGGACGCGGTCACTTGCCGCCGTTGATGGTGGCCTTCGTCACGGCGCCGTCCTCGACGCCCCACTTCTTCATGACCTTCGCGTAGTCGCCGTTGGCGATGATCGCGTCCATCGCGGCCTGCAGGGCGTCGCGCAGCTGGGTGTCGCCCTTGGCGACGGCGATGCCGTACGGGGCGGCCTCGACCTGCTCGCCGACGATCTGGAAGTCGTTGCCGCCGCCGGAGTGCGCGACCGCGTACGCGGCGACCGGGAAGTCGGACGAACCGGCGTCGGCGCCCCCGGCGCGCAGACGGGTCTGGGCCTGCTGGTCGTTGTCGAAGGACTCGATGGTCAGGGTCTTGCCGCTCGGGCACTTCTTGGCCTCGGCCTTGGCGAGGTCCTCGGAGACCGAGGCGCGCTGCACGACGATCTTCCGGCCGCACAGGTCCGACCAGCTCTTGATGTCGGTGTTCTTGCCCTTCTGGGTGTAGATCGAGACACCGGCGGTGAAGTAGTCCACGAAGTCGACGCCCTCGCCGACCTTCTTGCCGGTCTCGGAGTCGACACCCTCCTGGCGGTCCTTGGTGTCGGTCATCGCGGACATGGCGATGTCGTACCGGTCCGAGCGCAGACCCGTGATCAGCGTGTCGAAGGTGCCGTTCTCGAAGTCGAACGTCACACCGAGCTGCTTGCCCAGGGCGGCCGCGAGGTCCGGGTCGATGCCGACCGTCTTGCCGGCGTCGTCCTTGAACTCCACCGGCGCGTACGCGATGTCCGAGCCGACCTTGATGGTGCCCTTGTCGCGGATCTCCTTGGGCAGCTTGTCGGCCAGCGGGGCGGAGGAGGCGGAGGTGGTACCGGAGCTGTCCGATCCGCTGTCGTTGGTCTGGTCACCGCAACCGGCGAGCAGCAGGGCGCCTGCGACCGCGACCGCACCTACCGCGGCCGTCCTGGAGCGCGTGATGGTCGTACGGCGGGTGGAGCTTGCGGTCATTTTGGGTTCCTCCGGCGGATGGGTGGAGTTGCCGATGGGGCAGGACAGCCGCCGGTGGGTTCGACGGGTGCCGTGGATTCCGGGTCGACGGGAGCACGCATCTTCGAGTGTCGCGACCTTGTGTGATGACGGCATCTTGCCATTCGGACCGAAGCGCTCAGGTGATCGGTCGTGTCAAAATCGGATAACGGGTGACCCCCGAACCTGCTCATGCCCGCCCATCGTGACCGGATCATCTTCCGGAATCCGACATTCCGGCCGAAGAATCTTCGGTGTCACCCGCTCGGCGTGGGCATGGCCGATGATCGATGATCGATTTGCGCTGAGGCGTGTGACCTTGCACGTATTGGACTCGTCCTCGACGCCGGTCGTCCGGTAAGAAGGTTCTTTACACCCCTCATCCGGGGCTCAGGGCGCGTGTGCGGCGCGCCCGTCGCGTGACGCCCGTACGTATCGGTGTCTGGGCGGCACGCGGTGCCCGCCCGCTCCTCAATCAGGAGCGGCCACCACTCCTCGAACGGGAGTGGCCACCCTCGAATCATGCATACCTAAGGGGTACAACAAAGTGGCAGCGGAGATCGTCAATCCTCGCAGCGACAGCGATACGGGCCAGGACGGCGGGGCGGAGCCCCTCGATTCCTTCGACCCCGTCTTCGCGCTGCACCGCGGCGGCAAGATGGCCGTGCAGGCCACCGTGCCGGTCCGCGACAAGGACGACCTGTCCCTCGCATACACGCCCGGCGTCGCTCGCGTGTGCACCGCGATCGCGGAATCGCCGGAGCTGGTCCACGACTACACGTGGAAGTCGTCCGTCGTCGCCGTCGTCACCGACGGTACGGCGGTGCTGGGGCTCGGTGACATCGGGCCCGAGGCCTCCCTCCCGGTGATGGAGGGCAAGGCGATCCTGTTCAAGCAGTTCGGCGGGGTGGACGCGGTGCCGATCGCGCTGGCCTGCACGGACGTCGACGAGATCGTCGAGACCGTGGTGCGTCTCGCGCCGTCGTTCGGTGGCGTGAACCTCGAGGACATCTCGGCACCGCGGTGCTTCGAGATCGAGAAGCGGCTGCAGGACGCGCTGGACATTCCCGTCTTCCACGACGACCAGCACGGCACCGCGGTCGTGACGCTGGCTGCGCTGCGGAACGCTGCGCGGCTGAGCGGGCGGGCTCTCGGTGAACTGCGTGCGGTGATCTCCGGCGCGGGGGCGGCGGGTGTCGCCATCGCCAAGATGCTCGTCGAGGCGGGGATCGGGGACGTCGCCGTGGCAGACCGGCGCGGTGTCGTGTCCGCCGAGCGGGACGACCTCACGTCCGTGAAGCGGGAGCTGGCTTCCTTCACGAACAAGGCGGGGCTCTCGGGGTCGCTGGAGGATGCTCTGGCCGGGGCCGATGTCTTCATCGGCGTCTCCGGCGGGACGGTCGCGGAGGCGGCGGTCGCCTCCATGGCGCCGGGGGCCTTCGTGTTCGCGATGGCCAACCCGAACCCCGAGATCCACCCCGACGTCGCGCACAAGTACGCGGCCGTCGTGGCGACCGGGCGGTCCGACTTCCCGAACCAGATCAACAACGTGCTGGCGTTTCCGGGGATCTTCGCGGGGGCGCTGCAGGTGCGGGCCTCGCGGATCACCGAGGGTATGAAGATCGCGGCGGCGGAGGCGCTGGCGGGGGTTGTCGGTGACGATCTCGCGGCGGATTACGTGATTCCGTCGCCGTTTGATGAGCGGGTGGCGCCGGCGGTTACGGCGGCGGTTGCTGCGGCGGCTCGGGCGGAGGGGGTTGCTCGACGCTGAGCGCTCCGCGCGTTGGCCGGGTACGGTGCGGGTTGGTGGGGGCGGGCGTTTTGCGCAGTTCCCCGCGCCCCTGAAAGGCCGCCTACGGTTCGGTGGTGGGTCGGGGCCGGGGGCGGGGGGTATCCGTCCTCGGTCCGGCGGTTCTGTTTTTTACGGCTGTGCTGGGTAACGGACGCCGGCCGCTGCGGGCGGACACCCCCCGCCCCCGTCCCCTCACCGCCGTACGCGGCCGACAAAAAGCCGTTCAGGTGAGTGCTTTTAGGGGCGCGGGGAACTGCGCGACCAGCCCCCACCGGGCCGCACCCGCCACACCACCGAACCCGGCAACCCATTGGGCGCACTCTCCGCAACAGGGCGATGGTCACAACGCGCCCCGGTTCCCCGGCGGAGCCCCCGTTGCCTATCGTCGACGTCATGTTCGCTGTCTACGCCGCCCGAATCGACCGCGACGACCCGCTCTCCGGACTGGAGTTGGGGGAACGTCCCGCCCCTGACGCCCGTCCAGGGTGGAGCGTCGTCGACGTCAAGGCCGCCTCCCTGAACCATCACGACCTGTGGTCCCTGCGTGGCGTGGGCCTCGCAGAGGACAAGCTGCCGATGATCCTCGGCTGTGACGCCGCCGGTGTCGACGAGGACGGCAACGAGGTCGTCCTGCACTCGGTGATCGGGCAGAGCGGGCACGGAGTCGGCCCCAAGGAGCCGCGGTCCATCCTGACCGAGCGGTACCAGGGGACGTTCGCCGAGCAGGTCGCCGTGCCCACCTGGAACGTCCTGCCCAAGCCGAAGGAGCTGTCCTTCGCCGAGGCGGCCTGTCTGCCCACGGCATGGCTGACGGCGTACCGGATGCTCTTCACCAACGCGGGCGTCCGCCCCGGTGACTCCGTGCTCGTGCAGGGTGCCGGCGGCGGTGTCGCCACGGCCGCGATCGTGCTGGGGAAGGCCGCGGGGCTGCGCGTCTTCGCCACCAGCCGGGACGAGGCCAAGCGCAAGCGTGCCGTGGAGCTGGGTGCCGTGGAGGCGGTGGAGTCGGGCGCGCGGTTGCCGGAGCGGGTCGACGCCGTCATCGAGACCGTGGGCGCCGCCACCTGGTCGCACTCGGTGAAGTCGCTGAAGCCCGGCGGCACGCTCGTCATCTCCGGCGCGACGAGCGGGGACCGGCCCTCGCACGCCGAGCTGACCCGGATCTTCTTCCTGGAGCTCAAGGTCGTGGGGTCGACCATGGGGACCAAGGACGAGCTGGAGGACCTGCTGTCCTTCTGTGCGGCGACCGGGGTACGGCCCGTCATCGACGAGTTGCTGCCGATGGACCGGGCCCGCGAGGGCTTCGCGCGGCTCGCCTCCGGCGACCAGTTCGGGAAGATCGTCCTCACGAACAGCTGATCTGCCTCCTTGTGTGACGGCCGGCCCGTTTTCGGGCCGGCCGTCGGCGTTTGTCAACCATGGTTGACGTAGGGTGTGATGTCAACGTAGGTTGACATCATGACTGAGGCAACCGATCTCGCCGAGCGCGCGGGCGATCGTGATCCCCGGGTGGGGCTGCGCGCCGTCGCCGCGCTGCGCAGGCTGCTGGAGCAGTTGGAGGCCGTGCAGGTGCGCAGTGCGCGCCATCAGGGCTGGTCGTGGCAGGAGATCGCCGCGGAACTCGGGGTGAGCAGGCAGGCCGTGCACAAGAAGTACGGGAGGCATTGATGTTCGAGCGGTTCACGAAGGACGCCCGTGCGGTGGTCATGGGTGCGGTCGAACAGGCGGAGGCGGCGGGGTCCGCGACCGTCGAGGCCGAGCACCTGCTGCTCGCCCTGCTGGAACGGGAGGGCAGCCGCGCCTCCTTCGCCCTGGCCGCCCTGGGGCTCGCCGGACGTCCGGAAGTCGTACGGGACGCTCTCGCCGCGTCCCGGCGGCGCGGCGGGCTCTCCCAGGCGGAGACCGACGCGCTGGCCGGACTCGGCATCGACGTCTCCGAGATCGTCGCCCGTGTGGAGGAAGTGCACGGGGTCGGGGCGATGTCCGGCGACCTGAAGGCCAAGGGGTGGTGGTCCGGTCGGCGCGCCTTCGGACGCAGCGCCAAGGAGGTCCTGGAGAAGGGCCTGCGCATCGCCGTCGCCCGCCGCGACCGCCACATCGGCGACGAACACATCCTGCTGGCCCTGACGGTACGGCCGGGGGTGGCGGGGGAGGTGCTTGCCGATCATGGGGTGACGCATGAGTCGGTTGCTCGGGTGCTGTATGGCGGGGGAGAGGCGAAGGCGGGCTGAGGTGAGGGCGGGTGGCGGGTGGCGGGTGGGGGTGGGCGTGAGGGTGGGGCGCGGGGGCTTTCTCCGGCAGCGCGGCCGGTCCGGAGGCCGGGGTCGACCGGCTGCGGGGTTGGCTGTGCTGTGGGGTGGGTCGTGCTGCGGGTTAGCCGTGTTGCGAGGTAGGTCGTACTGGAGGTTGGCCGTGCTGCCGAGTCAGCTGCACTGCCGGGTCGGTCGCGCCGCAGGACTGACCGCTGCCGGTCCGCCGCTCTGCCGGGTCGGCTGTACTGCCGGCTCGGTCGCGCTGCGGGGCCACCCGCGCTGCCGGGTTCGCTCTGCCGGCGCAGGCGGCGGACTTCGCGAACCCGGCGTCGCGCCCTACGCCTTCGGCGCTCGCAGCAACGCTCCTATGTGTGCCGCCGCCGTCGACAGATGGCGGCGGGCGTCGCGGAGCTGGTCCGGCGTGATGCCGTGGTCGCGGGCCGCGTCGCGGATGTCGTCGCGGAAGCGGTCGAGCAGGCGGTCCAGGTCGCGGGCCGGGTTCCCGGTCGAGTCCTCGTGCGCCCAGGACGGTTCGTACTCGGCGGGGAACTCCTCGGGGGTGTCCGAGTACTCGGGTGCCGGAGCCGTCCCCCCGCTCTCCTTCTCCCCCCGCGCACCGCCCCTGCCGAAGCCGAGGTCCTTCCCGAACTCCTTGCCGTAGTTCTTCCCGAACTCCCCGAACTCCTTGGCCAGTTCGGTCAGTCCCTCACGTACCCCCGTCGGCCAGTCGCCGCGCGAGAAGTGGTCCTGCACCTGCTCCTGGACCCGACGGGCGATGCGCTGCACCTCCTCCTGCGCCTGCTCCCGAGCCCGCTCCTGGGCCTCCTTGGCCTGCCGGCGGGCCCGCTGGGCCTCGTCACGCGCGCGCCGGCTCTCGTCCTTGGCGCGGCGGGCCTGCTCCTTCCACTCCTGCTTGACGCGGCGCATCTCCTCCTTGGCGGCGCGCCACGACTCCTTGTCGGTGTAGTCGCCGAAGTCCCCGAAGGGACCGTCGTGTTCACCGCCCGGGCCGCCTGTGCCGGAAGTCCCGGGGGCGCCACCACCACGCCGTGCCTCGGAGGCGGCGGCGCGCATCTCGCGCCGCAGGTCGCCCGCCGCACCGCGTACGTCGGCCCGGATCTCGGCGGCCAGCTCGGCCACCGACTCGCGGATCTCCAGCTCCAGGTCGGCCAGCTCACCGCTGCGGTCGGCCAGTTCGGCGCGGCCCGCGTCCGTGATGGCGTACACCTTGCGGCCGCCCTCGGTGGTGTGGGTGACCAGACCCTCCGCCTCCAGCTTGGCGAGCCGGGGGTAGACGGTGCCCGCCGAGGGGGCGTACAGGCCCTGGAAGCGCTCCTCCAGGAGCCGTATCACCTCGTAGCCGTGACGCGGGGCCTCGTCCAGCAGCTTGAGCAGGTAGAGGCGGAGGCGGCCGTGGGCGAAGACGGGGGGCATGTCAGAGCACCTTCTTGTCGGTCGTGCCGTCGGCCTGGGCGTCGGTCGGGTCGCCGGGCTGGGTGCCGGGCGGGTTTCCGGTCGTACCGTCGGTGGAGGCGGCGGCCGGAGCCGGGCCGTCGTCCGGGCCGGAAGAGGAATTCTCCCCCGAGGTGCCGTGCTCGCCGTCCATGGGGTCTGCCGGGGCCACTGGGCCTGCCGGAGCCACTGGGCCTGCCGGGTCCGCCCGGTCCACGGGGGCAGCCTGGTCCACGGAGTCCGCCCGATCCATGAGGTCTGTCGGGTCCGCCTGGTCCCCGGAGTCCGTGGCGTCTATCAGGTCCGTCTGATCCGTCGGGTCCACCGGATCCGTCAAGTCCGCTCGGTCCGTAGGATCCGTGGCTTCCTCCCAAGCCGCCCCGGCGTCGCGCTCCTTCCTGAACCTCGGCCCCTCACCCGGCGTTGTCCGCCCACGGGCCGCACTGTGCGTGCCCCTCTCCGCCTCCCACGGCCCCTCCTCGTCCTCGCCCGGCGGGCGGCGCAGGAGGGCGATGGAGCCGGAGACGGTGGTGGCGCGGAGCTTCCCCGTGCCGGCGCCCAGGCGGCCGGTGACCTTGTGGGCGCCCCACTGGCCGTGCACCCGGAGGCCCTCGAAGGCGTTGGAGATCGTGCCGCTCGCGGTGTTGGCCTCCACCTCCGCGTCCGCGGGCTGCGGGAGCCGGATGGCGATCTCGCCGGAGACGCTGGTCAGCCGTACGTCGGTCGGGCCCTCCGGGTCGAGGTCGACGATCATCGAGCCGCTGACCGAGTCGGCCCGCACGGAGGGGCCGGAGCCCTCCACGACGGTCAGGTCGCCGGAGACGGAGTGGAAGCGGAGGTCGCCGGTGACGGCCTGGGCCTCCAGGTTCCCGGAGACGGTGTCGGCGCGGACCGGGCCGGACAGGCCGACGAGGGTCGTGTCGCCGGTGACCCCCTTGACCACCGACGGTCCGCGCACCCCGGACACCACGGCCGCGGCGCCGACCACGCCCACCTCGACGCGGGTCTCGGCCGGCACGGCGAGTGAGACGACCGCACTGCGCCGCCAGCCCTTGCGGTCCAGCCACTTGAGGAAGCCCTTCCAGGGCAGGTCCTCGTACGCGACCGTGAGGGTGGCGCCCTCCTGGGTGACGACCAGGGGTGGCCCCTCGATCTCGGAGACCTCCAGACGGGCGGAACCCTCGTCCGTGCCCATCACGTTCACCGTGCCGTTGACGATGCGGACGTGCAGCTCGCTCACCGGCGCGTCGAAGGTGAGCTTGCCGGGCTCTGCGACGGACCACTCGGACATGGTGGGAACCTCCCCGTGACAACGCGCCATATCGCGTCTCTCTGCTATTCACGATATATCGCGGTCGGGGAAAGTCAAGACACTCTTTCCGGGGACGCCCGCACCCTCTCGACATGCTCAACCGGTACGCATCGCCCTAGCGTGTGACCATGTCGACGGCAGCTTCCCGATCCGGCCCCCGCCGAGGCCCCGCCCCCGGCGCCCTGCTGCTGTGCCGGGCCGAGCCGGACTCCGTCGCCTCCGCAGCCCGGCTGCTGCGCGAACGGATGTTGCTCACCCGGGCGGGCGAGGAGTGGAGCGTCCTGGTCCCCGAGGGCAAGCCCTGGCTGCACGGCGACGAACCGGTCGACCGGGTCCTCGGCGGCTGGGCCACCGCCCTCGCCGTCGGCGCCTCCTGGCCCGTCCTCGCCCTGTGGTGGGACGCCGACCGCGGCGGCTACACCCTCGCGGCCGGCTTCCGCCGCCCCGTCGGCTACGTCTGGCTCACCAACGGCACCCCGGCCGGCGAGGACGAGGCGATGCGCACCTTCGCCGCCCGTCTGGGCCTCGACCCGGTCCTCGACGTCCAGTCCCTCGACCGGCTGACGCAACCGGACCCCGCCGCCGACGCCCGCGCCCGCCTGCGCGGCCTGCTCGCCGTCCTCACGCGCGCGGGCGTCACCCTCCCCACGGGCCTCGCTCCGGGCGAGCCCGCGGACCGCCTCCGCGAGGTCGCGCGCGTACGGCCGGACGCCCGCACGGTGGAGGGAGGGGACTGGCGGGACGTCGTACAGGGCGAGTTCGAAGTGGTGGCGGGCCGCCACCTGACCCCATGGCTCCCCTGGTCGGGCGACCCGAGGGCCCGCACCCTGGCCCTCGCCCAGATCGCCACCGGCCTCCCCTTGGCCGCCTGGGGCCTACGCCGTCGCAGCGGCGGCTGGCTCACGGCGGGGGCGCTGCTGCTGGCACACGGGGTCCTGGGACTGGCGTACGACGTGACCCACCCGAGGGACTGACACCCCACCGCCCACACGAAAAGCGGGGCACCCGGAGGCACCCCGCACCGCGACAGCCGTAACCCCTACTCGTCGTCCTCGTCATCCAGCCGAGCCAGCCACGTGGCCAACCGCTCCACCGGCACCTCGAAGTCCGGATTCAGATCGACGAACGTCCGCAGCTGCTCGGCCAGCCACTCAAAACTGACCTCTTCCTCGCCGCGCCGCTTCTCCAGCTCTTCGATGCCTCGGTCGGTGAAGTACATGGATTGTGCTCCGTGGTGGATTTCAGGGGTTGGGACGCTCTCACCGGGGAAGGACCACTTCCTCCTCAGGCGAGTGGGACAGGGAGAGAAAGAGCCTTCGGGTCCGTCGGGGGAGACAGACAAAGGATAGGCGGGAACGGGGGGAACGCCATGAGTGAGGACGTGACGCGGGTAGTACGCATCGCACTGCCGGACGGGACACCGGTGTGGGCCAGGATCTCCGGCGCCGAGGGCCTGGCCGAGCCGCCCGGGCAGCTGTCGTACAGCGATGTCGGTTTCACCGAGCGGGTCGAGGCGAGCGTGGAGAGCCTGCACGCGCTCATCACCGGAGTGGCACGGTCGTTGGCCGGCCCGGTGCGTGCCGTCCGCCCCGACGAGGTGAGCGTCGAGTTCGGCATCGAGCTGACGGCCAAGGCCGGCAAGGTGGTGGGTCTGCTCGCGGACGGGGAGGCCAAGGCGGCCATCACGGTCACCCTCACCTGGAACGGATCCGGCGACGCGCTGGGCACACCGGGCACGGGCGCGTCCACCGGCGCGTCGGTGCACGGGGGCGCCGATGGCGCCGCCCCGGGGAGCGGAGCATGACGGAGTGGCACGCCCGGGGCGCGTCCCACGGCTCCGATGCCGCCGGTCGTGCACTGCGCCGACTCGTCATGACGTCGACCGTGCGAATTCATCGCACAAGTGTCGGGTATGCCCTGGACGAACCCGGATCGTTTCTCGGGAGCGGCTTCTTCATCGCTCCCAACTGGGTTCTGACCTGCGCACACGTGGCATGCGACGGGGTGGGGGGCGAAGTGGCTGTGGTCTACGAAACCGTGCCCGGCCACTCGGCCGCCGTGACCGGCCGGGTGGCGGCGACCATTCCGAGCCGTGACGACCCCGCCGTGCGGATCCTCCCCGGCAGATGGCCGGCTCCGGACCTCGCACTCGTGCAGCTGCGCGAACCCGTGGACCACGAGTGCGCGTACGTCTCGGAGCGGCCGCCCGCCTACTACGCGGAGGGACAGGTGCTCTACGCGGGCTGGACAGTGATCGACGGGCAACTGCGCTTCCTTTACGGGCCGCTGGCCGTGCAGGGCACCATCGGCGGCTGGTCCTCGGACGTGCAGATCCGCCTCGGCGACAACGACCTGCCGCACGGGGTGTCCGGCGGACCGGTGATCGATCCGGTACGGGGTGAGGTCATCGGCGTACTGAAGTCGCGTTCGGACCGCCGGCCGGGCGGCACATGCACCGGGATCGAGCAGCTGCGGACGCTGCCCGTGCCGCAGACGGCCTGCAGGTCCGAGTACGACGACCCGTACCAGGCGATCTTCCACGCCCACGACCGCTATCACCGCGACCGGCAGCGGCAGCCCGGATCTCGACGGCACACCTG
Source organism: Streptomyces sp. NPDC047072 (assembly GCF_040643855.1). NCBI lineage: Bacteria > Bacillati > Actinomycetota > Actinomycetes > Kitasatosporales > Streptomycetaceae > Streptomyces > Streptomyces sp. NPDC047072. The sequence goes on from NZ_JBEYVC010000015.1 coordinate 32,721, forward strand.
GGCGGACGTGCAGACTCAGCTCGGCCACCGGCCCGGTCGCACGCTCGGCCCGGACGAACGGTCCGAGCTGCTCGGCCGGCTGGCCGAACTGCCGCCCCCGGTCAGCACCCGCGCACTGCTCGGCATCCTGGAGTCCCTGCCGGCCTTCCAGGACCCCAGTCCGCTGCCCGCCCCGCGTGGTTGGCGGGACGGTCTCGGCGCCCTGTACGAGGGCGCGCGCGACGACGGTGCCCTGGAACGGCTCCTGGACTACGCGATGCGCGCGCTGTCCGCCGAGCGTCCCTTCGTCACGCCCCGTACGGCGGACGCCGAGGAGGCGCTCTGGGACTGGGTGCGGCAGGCCGCGCAGCGGCTCGGCGCGCCCTACCGCGAGAACCTCGCCGAACAGCGCACCCAGCGGCTCAGGCTGCGCAGGCCCCCCGGGGAGGCGCACCTCCCGGAGGGAGCCGAGGAGCCCGACACGATCACCGGCGTGTTCGACCCGGGCAGCGACGGCGTGTCGGGGGAGCGCGACCGCAGGGCCGAGACACAGCCCGCGGCACTGCTCGAACTGGAGCGGCGGGCCTGGGAGCCCGACCGCTACGACTGGTCCGTCTCCGTGGTCTCACCCGCCGGCGAGGCGGTGCGCCTGCACGAGGCCGAGCGCGCCGCGCTGGCCGAACTGCCCGCACAGATCGCCGCGCCCCTGGCGGAGGCCTTCCGACGCTGCGACGAACCGGGGCGGCCGGCGGTTCTCCAGGTGGCGCTGCCGCACATGCTGCTCGGGCTCGCGGTCGACACCTGGCAATTACGGCCCCAGGAGCCGCCGTTGGGCGAGCTGCGCCCCGTGGTCGTACGCTGTGCCGACCGGGACCAGCTGCCCGAGGAGGACGGGTTCCCGCTGTTCGACGAGGAGCGGGACGACATCGACGCGGAGCGCAGAGCCCGCTGGCGCTGGCTGCACGCGCACCGGGCCAAGGCCGAAGTCCTCGACTGCGACGACGGGTTCCGTAAACCGGTACCGACGGTGGAGCAGCTGCGCGGCCGCTCCCACGGCACCGTTCCGGTGCTGTGCCGCTACGGCGACCAGCGGTACGAGGACGACTCGGCCGCCCTCACCAGGATCGTGCTCGGCGGCTACGGGGTGGCGCTCTGGCGACGACGAAGAGATGAACTGGCCTCCGTGTGCGGGGAGTTCCACAGAGGCACGATCGACGAGATAGCCGAACCGCCCAGTGCCGCGCGCCTTCCGAGGGCGGTGCACGAGCTGCGGGTGCGGCTGCGCGCGGCCCGTCTGGAGGCCTTCTGGGCCGACGGCGTCGCCCTGCTCTACGACGATCCCCACCACCCCCTGCCGGGAACCGGTGATCTTCTGGAGGCTCCTTGACGCAGCCGCGGAAACAACCTGGCCACTGTGCCAGTTGGCCTCTTATCAGGTCCCGCGAGGATCGATACGGTGAAGCACATTCGTACGGCGCCCGCAGGTGACGAGTGACGAGGACCGGATCATGACCGAATCCAGTGAGTGGCTCATCTACCGAGGCGCCGGCGAACCCCACGACGGAATCGGGCGGCTCCCCGCGCCGCCGCCCTGGCGCGACTTCTCCAGCCGGGACACGGGCTCGGGCGACAGCTCCGAGGACCGCAGGCTCGGCGCGTACCGGCACCTGGCGGAGCTGCATCGCCCGGGCGCCGAGGAGCTGGAGATGATCAACGCGGCGCTCTATCTGCGCCGTCCGCTGCTCGTCACGGGCAGCCCGGGGGCGGGCAAGAGCACACTGGCTCACTCGGTCGCCTACGAACTCGGCCTCGGCGACGTGCTGCGCTGGTCCATCGTCAGCCGCTCCACGCTCCGTGACGGTCTCTACCACTACGACGCGATCGCGCGACTGCAGGACGCGCAGATCGCGGCCCAGGGCGGATTCGGTGCGGCGGCCGGGTCGCCCGGTGCGGTCGAGGGCATCGGCAGCTACCTCCGGCTCGGTCCCCTCGGCACCGCGCTGCTGCCCTCCGACACACCGCGCGTGCTGCTCATCGACGAACTCGACAAGAGCGACATCGACCTGCCCAACGACCTGCTCAACGTGCTGGAGGAGGGAGAGTTCGCGATACCCGAACTCGAGCGCATAGCCGACCGGTTGCCGGACGGTGAAGCGACGGTGCTGACGGCCGACGGCGTCAAGGTGCGGGTGCGTGACGGCCGGGTGCGCTGCCGTGCCTTTCCCTTCGTGGTCCTCACCAGCAACGGGGAGCGCGACTTCCCCGCTCCTCTCATGCGCCGGTGCATCCACCTGGAACTCGGCCGTCCGGACCACAACCGACTCGCCACCTTCGTCCGCGCGCATCTCGGTGACGAGGCCGCGCGGGCCGGTGAGGACCTGATCGCGCGGTTCCTGGAGCGCTCGCGCAGCGAACTCCTCGCCGCCGACCAGCTGTTGAACGCGATCTACCTGACCGATGCGGCCGCGCCGCCCAGTCGCGACCGTCTCGCGGAACTGCTCGTCCAGCGACTCGACCGCCCGAGGTGAGGCGCTGATGCCCGACGCAGCGGCGCGGCACGGTCCGCTTCCTCCCGGCGGTGGCGACCAGGCGGCGGGTCGTCCCGCCGTGCCCGGTGACGACCCCATCGCCGAACTGATCGTCCGGCTGCGGGATGCCCGGCTGGACCCGGACGCCGAGCAACTGTGCGATGCCCTGTGGCTGGCCCGCTGGGCCCGGCCGGGTGCCGCCGCGGAGCCGCCGGGCCCCGGCGCCGACGTACGGCCCGTGAGGCTGGTCGGTCCGCCGACCGATGCCGACGCGCGGCCGCGGTCCGAGGCGGACCGCGCCGCCCGGCCCCGGGAGGAACCCTCCGCCCAGGCCGCGGACCGGCGGGTGGCCCTGTACCCGGTGCCGCAGGACGGCCCGCCCCGGGGTGGGCAGGGGGGCCGCGCCGCGGCCCTGTCGGTCGGTGTACCGGCCGCCCCGGCTCTGCCCACCCCGCTCGAACTCCAGCGCGCGCTGAGGCCGTTGCAGGGCTACCGCAGTCCCGCACCGCCCCTGCGCACAGAGCTCGACGAGACGGCGACCGCGGACCTGAGCGCCCAGTCCGGCGGACTGATCCTGCCCGTCCACCGGGCGGTGACCCGGCGGGACGCGAGGCTCCAGCTGGTTCTCGACGCCTCGTCGTCGATGCGGGTGTGGGACCGGCTGTTCACCGAACTGGAGCAGGTATTCGGTCAGTTGGGGGCGTTCTCGGACATCCAGGTCAGTTATCTGCACCAGGATCCGGAAGGCGCGCCCGCCGTCAGCCGCAACGCCGACATGCGCGCGGCGCCCCTGCACGCCCCCGACCGGCTCAGCGATCCGACCGGACGCCGGATCGTCCTGCTGGTCAGCGACTGCGCCGGGCCGCTGTGGCACAGCGGACAGGCCCACCGGCTGCTGCACCAGCTGTCTCGGCAGGGCCCGGTCGCCGTTCTCCAGCCGCTGCCGCAGCGCATGTGGAACCGCTCACGGCTGCCGGTCACCTTCGGCGAGCTCACTCGTGGCGAGACGCTGGGCGGGGCCGCCGTGCTGCGGGTGCGCACTCCTGCCGGAGCTCTGCCCGAGGCGCGGCTGGGCACGCTGCCCGTACCGGTGCTGCCGCCCGAGCCGGTCGCGCTCGGTGCCTGGGCCCGCCTGCTGTCCGGGGCCGGAGCCGGGCCCGTGCCGGGCGCGGTGGGCTGGGTGCGTGCCGACCAGCAGCCGGCGCGGGCGGCCGGCTCGGAGGAGCGGCGCAGGCCGATGGAACGTGTCAGCCGTTTCACCTCCGGCGCCTCCCCGGCCGCCGGCCGCCTCGCCGTCTACTTGGCGGCGGCCCCCCTCTGCCTCCCCGTCATGCAGCTGGTGCAGCGGACCATGCTGCCGGACTCCGGCCCCTCCGAACTCGCCGAGGTCCTGGTCAGCGGGCTGGTCACCCGTGCGCGCGAGGAGGACGACACGGACGGGGCGCTGTGGTACGAGATCGAGCCGGACATCCGTGACGCCCTCCTGTCGAGGCTCGGCCGTGACGAGGCCATGCTGGTGCTCAAACACAGCTCGGAGTACATCGAGCAGCGTTTCGGCAAGGGCGGGCCCAACTTCCCCGCCCTCGCCCTCGCGCAGTTGGGGGACGCAGGAGCCGGGCGGGCATACGCGACGCCCGGCGGCTACCCCCGCGAGAACGGGGGGAACGGCGACGCAACGCCCGTACCGCAGCCGTTCGCGGAGGTCGCGGCACGGGTGCTGAAGCGCTTCATGCCGCTGCCGGAGCAGTTCGAGACGTACGGCCGCCGGGTCGAGCAGGGCCCGGCCGATGACCGGCCGAGCCATCCCGCGGTGGTCCGGGCCCGCGAGCTGCTGACGCGGTTCGACGGTGAGGGCATGGTGCAGGACGCCATCGACGCCGTACAGCTGCTGCGCGGTGCCACCGAACGGGAGCAGCCGCCCGGGGCGGACCCCGAACTGTGGGCCGAGTATGCGCACTCCACCCTGCGGCTGTGGCAGGTGCAGGGGGGTGAGGAACTGCTGCGAGAGGCGGAAGCGGCCGCGGAGCGGGCCGTCGCCCACCCGTACGCCCTGCGTGAACGCGCTGTCCTCGCCCGGGTGCTGGACGCCGCCGCCACCGATCGTCGCCGGCGCGGCGACCGCTCCGGCGCGCTGGACCTGCTGCGCCGCGCCGACCGGGAGTACGCGGTCGCCTGCGCGGCACCCGGCCTGAGGCGCGAGGAGGCCCTCAGGCTCACCCTGGAACGGGTACGAGCCCTGGAGGCGCAGTGGCGGCTCGGCGGTGACACCGCGCTGCTTCAGGGCGCCGTCGGCATGCTGGAGGCGTTCGGCGACATCTGGCCGGACCGCCGTTCGCGCCCGCCCGAACTCCCGCTCGCGCACGGCCGCATCCTGTTGCGGCTGTCCGGCGCCACGGCGGATCCCGCGCAGGCCCGCCTCTACGCGGAGCAGGGCGCGCAGTCGCTGCGGCACGCCCTGGAGACCAGTGAGGACGCACGGACCGCGGAGGCCGTACGTGAGCGCGTACGGGTCCTGCTCGACCTGGTGGACGCGCTGCTGGGCTCCTCGGGCCCGCTGGAGGACGCCCGGGCCCGGGTCGACGAGGCGCTCGGGATCGTCCGGGAACAGCGCCAGTGCGCACAGGTGTTGGTGCGGGCGGGGCGCATCGCCGTCGCGCGGCACGCCGAGTCGGGCGACGCCGCCGAACTACGGCTTGCCGCGGACCACTTCGAGCAGGCGGCCCAGCGGATGTCACGAGACGCGCCCGAGCACGCGGGGGTGCTCGCCGAGTGGGGTGAAGCCCTGCTGCGCACGTCCTGGTCGGAGACCGGTGCGCGGTACCGGGAGACGCTGTCCCGCGCCATCCGGGTGCTTCGGGACTGCCGCATGGAGACGCCGGCGGGCAGCCGCCACCTCGCCCACCGGCTGCTCCTGCTGGGCCGGGCCCTGATGCTCCGTTACCGTGCCCGCGGTGACCGGGTCGACCTGCGGGAGGCCGAGCACCTCTTCGGGCTCGCGGCGGTGGAGGCCGACGACCCGTTGCGGGCCGCCCGCTGCTGGCTGGAGCTCGGACAGGTGCAGTTCGAGGCCTACCAGAGCCTGCGCCGGCCCGCGCGGCTGGATCTGGCCGTCGACGCCTTCCGGGCCGCGACGGAGTCGGCCAGGGAGGCCGAGGAGACGGCGGAGACGGAGCAGTTCCGCCAGGAGGCCGTGGAGTTGGGCGCGCAGGCCCACCACTGGCGGGGTATGTCCTATGAGGCGGCGGCTCGGCCGCGGGCCGCGCGGGAGGCGTACCGGGCGGCCCGTGTGGAGTGGTCGCGACTGCCGGACGGCAGTCTCGGCAGCGGCGAGCCGACGGCCGAGCAGACCGCGCAGCGGCTGGCGGAGCTGGAGTGAGCCGGCCGGGCGGGACACGAGGGGAAACCAGGTCCGAAGGGGGCCGCGATGAGCGTACGGGACGAGTCGTCGCCGGAGGGTGCGGCCTCGGAGGCCGAGCCGCCGCCCGACCTGCTGGCGATGGATCTGGCGGAGCTGGGCACCGTCGAGCATCCGGTGCTGCGCGAGGTGCTGGCCGAGCTGCGGGAGCGGGCGGCGCGGCCCGGCGAGATGCTGTGGGGGTTCAACAGCTCCATGTGAGAGGGAAGGCGCCGAAGCAGCCCAACTCTGGTGCTGAAGCCCTCAGTTCACCGTAACTTCGGTCGCCTTGGCTGCCGTTCCGGTCTCATTCGAAGCTTAATCGGTCATATTCGATCGCTCCGGGTTTGGTGCAGCCGCATCGCCGGGAATCCGCCCGGTGCGAGGCAACGACGGCACGGCATGGGGGGTGCTGGAGTGTCCGGAGAGACACCTGTCCCCGTCCCCTTCCGTCAGTTCGTCGTCAAGATGCACGGGCGCTGCAACCTCGCCTGTACCTACTGCTACCTCTACGAGGGTCCGGACCAGGGCTGGCGCACCCGTCCCGCCACCGCGTCCGCCGAGGTCCTGGAGCGTGTCGCGGCCCGCATGGGTGAGCACGCCCGCACCCACGGCCTCAAGGACATCTCCCTGGTCCTCCACGGAGGCGAGCCCCTGCTGGCCGGTGCGGACACGCTGGCGGGCTTCTCGGCCCTGGTCGCCGAACGCGCCCCCGCCGGCTGCCGGGTCCACACCACCGTCCAGACCAACGGGACCCTCCTGGCCGAGGAGAACCTCGGGGAGCTGGCGCGCGCCGGTGTCCGCGTCGGCATCAGCCTCGACGGGGGGACCGCCGCCCACAACGCGCGTCGCGTCGACCACGCCGGGAGGCCGTCCTGGCCCGCGGCCGCACGCGGAGCGCGACTCCTCGCCGAGCGCTTCCCGCAGTCGTACGCCGGAATCCTCGCCGTCGTCGATCCGGTGCTGGACCCGGTGGAGACGTACGAATCCCTCCTGGCCCTGCGCCCGCCCGCGCTGGATCTGCTGCTGCCGCACGGCAACTGGACCGCGCCGCCCCCGCACCTGGCGGGTGTCCGCCACGGGAGCTGGCTGTGCGCCGTCTTCGACCGCTGGTGGACGGCCGGGCGCAGGGAGACGCGGGTACGGCTCTTCGAGGAGTGCCTCGCGCTGCTGCTGGGGCTGCCGACGGCCACGGAGTCCCTGGGACTGCGGCCGTTCGACGCGATCGTCGTGGAGACGGACGGGTCGATCGAGCTCGTGGACTCTCTGAAGTCGGCCTACCCCGGCGCCGCACACACCGGCCTCGACGTGTTCCGGCACGGATTCGACGACGCTCTGCGGCACCCGGGAGTCGTGGCCCGGCAGGCGGGTGCGGCGGCCCTCGCCGACCAGTGCCGCGCCTGTCCCCTCCTGGAGACCTGCGGGGGCGGCCACTACGTCCACCGCTACCGGGCCGGGCACGGCTTCCGCAACCCCTCCGTGTACTGCGCCGACCTGCAGCGTTTCATCCGTCATGTGGCCCGACGGCTCGCCGAGGACGCGGCGGGCGCGGGACCGGCTCCTGAACCGGCCTTTCGCGAAGGAGGCGCTCCGTGATGTTCCCGGCGGTCCCGGAGCGGGCCATCGCCGAGCTCGGCCGCACCGACCCCAGCCCCGGCACGCTCGCTCTTCTGGTGCGCGACCAGGACACCCGACGGCTGCTGATGCTGCGGGCCCTGCTCGACGCCGCCGCCGCGGCGGACCCGGCGGTGTGCTCACGTGCGCAGAAGAGCCGCCTCGCGGAGGACTGGGCACTGCTGACCGAGGCCGACAGACGAAGGCCCTCGGACGCGGGCGGTGCGGCGGGCCGGGCCCAGCCGCTCTCGCCCGCCCGGGTACGTCTCCTGTACCCGCTGACGGGTCCGTGGCTCGGGCACTGCCTGCGCCGCCTGACCGCGGAGCACCGCCGCTCGCCGCAACTCGCCCGCGATCTGGCTCACTTCAGCGCGCTCGTGGCGGCCGCCGCGGCACGGGCGGACCTGCCCTTCTCGGTACGGCTGACCGCCCGCGACGGAGTCCTCACGCTGCCTTCCCTGGGAGCCCTGCGGACCGCTGCCCGCGGTGACGTGGACGTCGATGTCACCTACAGGTCCCAGACCTTGAGGTTGCGTCAGAGTGAAACCCCGGACGTCACCGTGTACTTGGAGAGCGACGTCGGCGCCTGGTCGGGTTCGCCGGCCTGGCAGACGGCGTACGCCCTGCCCGGTCTGGTGCCGGACGCCCCGCCCATGCCGCTGGACGACCTGGACCCCTACCGCGCCGCCCGCGACCCCCGCCACCGTGCGCTGAGCGGACCGGTGACGCTCGACGACGCGGAGCGCAAACGCTGGCTCCAGGTGTGGACCGGTACGGCCACCGCCCTGCGCCAGGCAGGCGCGCACCGGGTGGCCACGGCGAAGGCACTGCTGCGCTGCCTGGTACCGCTCGCCCAGCCGCCGGGTGCCGGCAGCCGGGGCAGTTGCAGCGCCACTCGCCGTGAGGCGTTCGGCGCCCTGCTGAGCAGCACTCCGCCCGATCCGGTGACCTTCGGCGCGACCCTCGTCCACGAACTGCACCATGCCCAACTGGCCGCCCTGGGCGAGATGGTGACGCTGCATCAAGCCACCTCCGAGGAGAGGTACTTCGCCCCCTGGCGGCCCGATGCGAGGCCCTACGACGGCCTCCTCCAGGGTGCGTACTCGCACCTCGCCATCGCCGACTACTACCAACGCAGGGCGCTCGCCGAGGAGACGGCCGACCGGCAGTCCGCCTGGGCCCAGTACGCCCGTTACCGCGCACAGGTCCGGGCCGCCCTCCCCGCTCTCGTCGGCTCGCCCGATCTCACCGCTCCCGGGCGCCGGTTCGTCGACGAGATGGTCGGCGCCTACGAGCGGATGGACGCACACCCCGCGCCCCGGGACCACACGGCCCGCGCCGAGGCCTACGTAAGGGCGGCACGCGTTCTCTGGTCGCAGCGACACGCCCCCACCTCGCCGCCGAACGAGTGAGGGTCTCGAAGATGACTGAGGAATCGGGCCCCTTGCGCCCGTCCGGTGCGCGAAGATCGTCGCGCCTGGACGTTCGTTCACCCTCTCCGGGGCTCTTACGGGCGGAGCGCCCAGGTTCTAGGATTTCGTGGGACAAAGCGCTGGAGGCGGCTGCATGTCTGGAGCCCGAACGTCGGTCAGGTCAACCGAGAGGGGGGCCGCCAAACAGACGGTCACGATTCACTTCGCCGGGTTCAACCGTGCCTGGGCCGCCTGGATCGGGGACCGGCTGGAGCGGCGTGGGCTGCGGGTGGCCTATCTTCGCTGGGACTCGCCGGTGGAGGTACCGCTGGTCGACCTGCTGCGCGATCTCAAGCTCGCGGACGGCCGCATTCTCATCCTCGTCAGCGAGTGGTACTTCCAACTCGGCCCGCGTACGCACGAGGAGTGGAACGCGGCGCTGCGCGAGGTGGTCGCCCCGGATCCGTCGCGGTTCGCGGCGGTGTCGGTGACCACGGCCTCGCTGCCCTCCGCCACCGCCGTACTGGCTCCGACGGATCTGACCAACATGGGCGCGGACGAGGCCGAGCGCCGCCTCCTGGATCGCCTGGACATTCCCTACGAGGCGTTGCCCGAGGGGGCCGAGACGTCCCGTCGTGGTCCGCGTTTTCCGGCGGCGATGCCGGAGGTGTGGGGCGGGGTGCCGCGTCGCAACACCCGTTTCACCGGCCGTGAGTCGCTGCTGAACGACGCGTACCACCTGCTGCAGGGTGCCGAGCCGGGTGCGGGTGTGGTGACGCTGTTCGGCATGTCGGGGGTGGGCAAGACCCAACTGGCCGCCGAGTACGTCTACCGCTTCGGATCCGAGTACGACGTCGTGTGGTGGGTCAACGCCGAGAAACGCGTGACCTATCGGCGGCTGCTGGCCGAACTCGCCCCGAAACTGGGGCTGCAGACCGGTCAGGAGTACGGCGAGCGGCTGCGCGCGGTGCGTGACTCGTTGCGCCGGGGCGAGCCGTACGGCCGCTGGCTGCTGATCCTGGACGGCGCCGACGAACCCGACCAGATCTGGGACCTGCTGCCCACCGGTCCGGGGCACGTCATCGTCACCTCCCGCAACCCCGAATGGGGAGAGCACAACAGCAAGTTGCTGGAGGTGCCGGTCTATGCCCGGTACGAGTCGGTGGCGTTCATCCGGCGGCGGGCGCCGAGGCTGAACGAGGCGGAGGCGGACCAGCTGGCGGAGGCGCTGGAGGACCTGCCGCTGCTGCTGGACCAGACGGCGGGCTGGCTCAACGACTCGGATCTGTCGGTGCGTGAGTACATCTCCTTGCTGGAGGGCGGTATCGACAGTGACGTGGTGAAGGTGTCGGCGGACTTCCCGCTGGCCTTCCAGACGGCGTGGTCGATACTGCTGAACAAACTGCGTGAAACGGTGCCGGAGTCGGTGGACCTGCTGCGCCTGTGCACCTTCTTCGCCCCCGGTTTCATTCCGGTCCGGCTGCTGAAGGAGATGCCGGTCGACGAACTGCCCGAACAACTCGCCGGTCTGGTCAACGACCCGCTGTTGTGGAACCGGGCGATCAACCAGCTGCGCCAGTACTCCGTGGTGCGGCTGGAGTCCCACGAGACCGCCGGAGACGAGGGGGTCTCGCCCGGCGAGTCGCTGTATCTGCACCGCATGGTTCACCAGATCGTGCACAAGGACATGCCGGAGGCGGACCGCGCGGAGTTCATCGGGGTCGTGCGCCAGGCTCTGGCCGCCGCGGATCCGCGCCGCCCCACCGACCCCGATCTGTGGCCGGTGTACGCGGAGATCGTGCCGCACCTGAAGTACGCGGACGTCCTGCAGACGAAGGACGGCAATGTCCAGCGCCTGGTCTTCAACTCCCTGCGCTACATGTACTTCTCCGGCGAGTACCAGGCCGGCATCAAACTCGGGGAACGCGCCATGGCCGCCTGGCGCTCGTTGCTCGGACCGTCCCACCCCCGGATCTGGGAACTGACCTACCACTACACCAACCTGCTGCGGGCCGTGGGCGACTACACCCGCACCGAGGCGCTCAGCCGCGCCGCCGTCGAGCACCTCAAGGAGAAGCGCGGGCCCCAGGACCTGGAGCATCTGCGGGCCGCCGCGGGCCTCGCGGCCGACCTGCGCGGCCTCGCCCACTACGACGAGGCGCTGGAGCTGTCCCAGTGGACTCTCGTCGCCTACCGCGAACTGCTGGGCGAGCAGGACTCCCGCACCCTCAACGCGCAGAACAACCTGGCCGTCTCCCAGCGCCTGCTCGGGCGCTACGAGGAGGCGCTGGAGGTCGACCGCAGGACCCTGGAGTCCCGGCGCAACCTGCTGCGGACCGGCACCCGCCACCCCTGGACACTCGATTCCGAGATTTCCTACGCCGTCGACCTGCGGCTGCTGGGCCGCTACACCGAGGCCGAGTCGATCCAGCGCAAGAACCTCCTCGACAACCAGCGGGTGATGGGCGAGGACAACCCGCAGACCCTCAAGGCCGAGTACAACCTCGCGCTGTGCCAGTACCGCAGGGGTGTCCGGGAGGAGGCCGGACTGCTCTTCAGCAGCGTGCTGGAGCGGGGTGAGCGGGTCCTGGGCGAGACGGGCCCGGTGACGTTGATCTTCGCCTCCGCGCAGAGTTGCTTCGCCCGTGAGCACGGCGACATCGACCAGGCCCGCGCCCTCATCGAGGCCATCGTCGCCCGCTACGAGGTGATGCTGCCCGACGGGCATCCGTTCGTCGCCGGTGCCCGTGCCAACCACGCCCTGATCCTGCGCAACGTCGGTGAACGCGAACATGCCCACGCCCTCATCGAACAGGCCCTGGCCGAGATGACCGCGGCCGTGGGAGAGCACCATCCCTGGACCCTGGGCTGCGCTCTCAACGCCTCCGCGCTGCGCAACCTCGTCGGCGACACCGAGGCCGCGGCCCTGATCAGCGGGAACACCGTGACGCAGGCCACCGAGGTGCTCGGCCGCACCCACCCACTCACCCTGTCGGCACGCATCGCGCACGCGGCCGACCTCAGAGGTCTGCGGGAGCGGAGGCAGGCGGAGAAGGTCGAGCAGGAGGCCCTCACCGACCTCGAAGCGACCCTGGGCGACAGCCATCCCCACACGGTGTCGGCCCGCTCCCGCAACCGCCCGTTCTGGGATTTCGAGCCCCAGACCACCTGACGGGTGGTGTCCGTTCCCCGGTGCGCATAACACCCGGCGCTCCGGGGAATGAACCGGTTCCATACAACATGCTTGACACACACGTGAGTTGGACCAGGGGGACGTGTGGTGATCATTGTGGGGCCCGTTCCCGAGGACGCGGACGGGCCCGTACCGGTCGAGGTGGAGACGGACCTGCGCTCCGCCGCGGTCGACGGCCTCGACCTTGTGTACGGCGACGAGGAGACCCGGGACGGTGCCGGCCGGCGGGTCGTCCGGGTCGCCCACGACCTCTACACCGACGGCCTGGACCTCGCGCGCCGGTGCGCCGTCCAGGCCGTGCGCCGCTTCGGGGAACTCCAGGAGGACGCCCGGCCCGACGAGATCGAGATGCAGCTGTCCATCTCGCTCGACGCCGGAGTGGCGGCCCTGGTCAGGAGTGGCGCCCAGGCCCAGCTCCAGGTCACCTTCCGCTGGCAGACCGGCAGGTCCGCGGCCGCTCCGCCCACCACGGACGGACCGGACGCGTGAACCGCGCGGACGGCGTGCACATCCTCCCGTACTCCCGGGTCGTCGGACAGCGGGAGCTGAAGCTCGCCCTGGAACTCAACCATGTCTCGCCCCGGATCGGCGGCGTCCTGATGGCGGGTTCCCGCGGTACGGCGAAGTCCACGCTGGTCCGCGCCTTCGCGCTCATGGCCCACGGCGAGCTGCCCGTGACCCTCCCGATCAACGCCACCGACGACCGGGTCCTCGGCGGCTGGGAACTCGACGCGCTCATCCGCGGCGAGGCCCGCCCCCAGCAGGGGCTCCTGGAGGAGGCCGACCACAGGGGACTGCTCTATATCGACGAGGTCAACCTCCTTGAGGACCACCTCATCAACATCATCCTGGACGTGGTCTCGACGGGCGTGCTGTCCGTTCAGCGCGAGGGACTCGCCACCGCCCGGCACCTGACCTTCGGCCTCGTCGGCACCATGAACCCCGAAGAGGGCGGACTGCGGCCACAGTTGCTCGACCGCTTCGGGCTGATGGTGACCGCCGAGGAACTGGACGTGGCCGACCGGCACCGGATGATCCGCACGGTGCTCGACTTCGAGGAGCAACTGGGCCGGGCGGACTCCACATGGCTCGCCGCCGCCGGGCGGGACGACGCGCAGACCCACGACCGGCTGGAGGCCGCCCGGCGGCGGGTCCCCGACATCGAGGTGTCCGACGACGTCCTCAGGCTCTGCGCGGAGGCCGCCGAGCGGGTGCGGGCCGTGGGACAGCGGGGTGAGATCGTCGCCACCCTGGCCGCCCGTGCCCTCGCCGCCCTGGAGGGAGCGCCCCGCGTGGAGCCCGGACACCTGTTACGCGTGCTGCCCATGGCCCTGCGGCACCGGCGGCCCGACAGCACACACGGCGGAACCTTCGACTGGAGCGTCGAGGACGAGGACCGTGTCAAGGACCTCTTCGAGACGGTCTGAGCGTCCGCCGATGGTTCCCGACACGCCGAACGCCCCGGACGACCTCGCCGACCGGCTGGTCAGAGTGCTGGCCTGCGCCGCGGCCGACCCCGCGCTCACCGGCGTGCTGCTCTTCGACCTCGAACCGCGGCTCCTCGACGAGGTGGCCCGGCTCTTCGCGGACCTCCTCACCGGCTCCGGACAACCGGCGGCCACACCGCTCATGCTCGGCGCCCAGAGCCGCGACGAGGACCTGTGGACCCGCGCCCGGCTGCACTGGGACGTCGGTGGGCTGGCGTTCCGGACGGAACCCGGCCCGCTCATCGCGCAGGACACCCGGCAAGGCCCGCCGCCCCTGGCCGTGGTGCCCGACCTGACACGGCTGAGCGTCGCCGGCATGCGTGCCGCGGTGCAGCTCCTGAGCGCCGACGTCGCCGTGGTCGAACACACCGGGCTGCGCCGGGCTGCCCGGCCACGGACCCGCTGGCTCGCCGTCTGCCGCTCGGCCGACGCGGCACGGCTCAGCCCGCACCTGCTGGACCGGTTCGCCCTGCGCCTCGCGACGGCCGGACTGCGACTGCCACCGGCCGACCGCCTGATCGCCGCCCTGCCGCCCGCCTGGCGCACGGCCGGCACCCAGGGCGTTCCCGCCGTGGCGGTCGACGACGACGCCCTCGTACGGATACGGGAACTCCTCGGCACCGACGTGAGCGTGCGCAGGGAACTCGCGCTGGCCCGCCTGGCCCGTACCGTCGCCGCCCTGGACGGCGCGCACCCCGCCTCGGCCGCGCACTGCGACGCGGCAGCCCGCCTCATCGGACTGCCCGTGCCCGGTGAGGCCCACCCCGCTGGTACGTCCCCGGACTCGCCCGCATCCGATCGGCCGACCCGGCGCACGGACGAGCGGACCGGAACGGCGGACGACCCCGCCGCCGGGGGCCGGGCCGACCAATCCGTCGACGGGCCCGGAGCGCCTCTGCCGGAGCCCGAACCCCCGGAAGTGGTCGACGAGGGAGCCGGAACCGACTCCGTGGTCCTCGCCACGCCCTTTCCCGAGGACACGGGCGGCGCACAGCGCGAGTTCGCGCCCCTGCGCCGCCTCTGGCAGCGATCCGCGGGCCTCACCGCCACCCGCGGTGTGGTCGTCGGCAGCCGTCCCGCGACGGACCTGCGGGATCTCGCCTACGTCCCCACGGTCCGGCGGGCCGCCATGTTCCAGCGGATGCGGCCACAGGGCCGGTTCACCGTCCTGCCTATCGACCTGCGCAGCCACTTGCGGGCCGCGGCCGCCGAGCGCCTGCTGGTGCTCCTCCTGGACCACACCTGCCGCGTGGACGACTGGGACTGGCTGGACGCGCTCACGCCGTTCCTGCGCTGGGCGTACACCGCGCGGGCCGGGGCCCAGGTGATCGAGATCGGCGGCAGCGCGGCGGGGGACGACGAGCTGCGGGCCGAGTCCTTCGCCGTCCGCAATGTCCTCGATCCGCGGCTCCTCGAAGCGCTGTTCCGCCCGGCCGGGCGTGCCACCCCCCTCGCCCACGGCCTCGACGAGGCCGCCCGGGTGCTGCGCTGGGCCTTCCAGCAGCACGGCAGCGCCCTGGCCGAGGCCTGGCTCGTCGTCGTCACCGACGGACGCGGCAACGTCCCGCTGCGGGCCAGCAGGACCGGACGCCTGGACGGTCACACGGGCGCGACCGGAGTCGAGGACGCCGTGCGGGTCGCGCGCCGGATCGGCGCCATGGACCGGACACGGGTGCGGGTGGCCGTGGTGGACCCCGGGCGCGAGCCGTACGGCGACCTGCCGCACCGGCTGGCCGACAGCCTGGGAGCGGCCGTGGTCGAAGGACGTCCCGCCCGGGAGACGGACAGCGCGGGGGCTGCCGGTGAGCGGTGACCCACGCCGATCCTGGCTGGAGGGCGCCGGCGACAGACTCTCCCCGGTGCCCCGGCTGAAAGCCGTCGTGCGGCGCAGGACCACCCCCGTCCCGCGTCCGGACGGGACGGTCGCGCCGCCGTCCGGCCTGGGCGGCGCCGACGCCCGGCCCGGCGACCGGCCGGAGGAGGGCTTCGCCGTGCTCCGGGTGACCCGCGGCGAGGACCCCGGCGGGCAGGCCGGCTACTGGCTGCACGGCTGGTGCGGCGACCTCACCCTGATCTGCCCGCCCGGACCGACCCGGCTCGCCGCGCCCGCCGTCAGCCTCGCCAACCTCCGCAAGGACGGCACGTTCCCCTCCGAGGTGCTGCGCGCCATCCGGCTGTGGTCGAACAACCAGCCCGAACTGGCGCACTGGCTCGGCCTGATCCGGCACCGGCACGGCGAGAGGCTGCGCCTCATCGTGTGGGACGACACCGGCTACGAACTCCCGTGGGAGCTGTTCTGGGTGGCACCCGACCCGGAGAACGGCCTGCAGGCCAGTCTGCTGGGCGCCCTGACCGTCATGTCCCGCTGGACCACCGTCCGCGACGTCGACCACGGCCTCCCGCGCCGGACGGGCGACTGCCGGGGACGCGTCCTGGGCTATCTGCACAAGGACATGACCGACGACAGCTCCGTCTTCACCCCCTACGTCCACCAACTCCACCTGGAGATGACGCCGTTCCTCCAGGCCCTCGACACCCCGGCCGACAGCACGGGACTGGTCTACCTCGGCTGCCACGGCGAATATGGCGACTCCGTCACGCACCTGACGCTCGGGGACCGCACCTGGGCGGAGTTCGAGGGCGAGACCATGCGGGTGCTGCGCCAGGACAGTTCCCTGGTCTGCCTCAACGCCTGCCACTCCGGGCGGTTCGTCGACAACAGCGCTCAGGGCGAGAACGCGCTGCGCGGATTCGCCGAGCTCTTTCTGCGCAAGGGCGCGGGCGGCTGCATCGTCACCGCGGGCAAGGTCGGGGACGCGGAGGCACGCGCGCTGGTGCGGCGCCTGGTGCGCGAGGTCGCCACGCATCCGAGCAGGCCCGTCACCCACACCCTCCGGGCCTTCCGGGCGTCGGCCGCACGGGAGTTCGGCCCGCTGGCCGCGATCCCCAGCGTCAGGAACGACGACGGCCACACCGACGGCATCGGCCAGAAACGAGTCCTGCGACTCCTGTATGCCTTCATGTTCCACTATTACGGGCACCCGGAGACCACACTGCGGCTCACCGCGGGGAGCGGGCGGGCCGCCGGAGGAGGTGTCGCCTGGTGAGCGGCGACGAACCCGGCCGGGACCGCCCGCTGCTGGTCGACCCGCTGGTGGCGTGGCCCCGGGTCGCGGAGACCGGCTGCGACTATCGCGTCACCGTCGACCTGCGCGGCCCGCTGCCCTCCCCGGCGGGCGCCGACGCCGACTGGCCCTACCCGGAAGAGGAGTTCACGTTCACCGTCACCTTGGAGGGCGCCCCGTTCTTCGTCTGCGCGGCCCTCGGCGAACCGGGCGTCGTCCTGCACCGCTTCGGCGGTACGTACGGACCGGCCCGGTTCCGGGTGTCGGCGGGCGCGGAGACGGGCCCGGCCTCGCTCTGGCTGACCGTCAGCAACCAGTGGGGCGTGCCCGTCCGCAAGGCCGAACTGCGGTCGGAGATCCGGGACACGGGCCGCCCGCCCGACCCGGTGCCACAGCCCACGGCGGTGCCGAGAGGCATCCCGGACCGGCGGCTCCGGTCCCGTCGCGGCGGTGAGGAGCCGGAGCAGGTCCGCCAGCGGCACCCGGGGCCGACGACAGCGGGCCGGGACGACCTCCCCACCGTGGCACGGACCGCCCCGACGGGGGCCGAGACGCCGCCCGCTCACCGGGCCGCGGCCGCACGGCCGGTCGACCGGTCGCTCGTCACGGTCACCTTCGCCGGGTTCAACCGGGCCTGGGCGGCCTGGATCGGGGACCGGCTGGAGCGGCGCGGGCTGCGGGTGACCTTTATGCGCTGGGACTCCCCGGCGCAGATTCCGCTGGTGGATCTGTTGCGTGACCTCACACTGTCCGACGGGATCGTGCTGATGGTGCTGAGTGACTGGTTCTTCCAACTGGGGCCGCGTACGCACGAGGAGTGGAACGCGGCGCTGGGCGAGGTGGTCGCCCCGGACCCGTCGCGGTTCGCCGCGGTGTCGGTGACCATGGGCCCGGTGCCCCCGGCCGCCGCCCTGCTCGAACCGGTCGACGTCACCAACATGGGCGCGGAGGAGGCCGAGCGCCGGCTCCTGGACCGTCTCGATCTGCCCGGCGAACCGTTGCCGGATCCTGCCGGGAGCGCGCGCCGGGCTCCGCGCTATCCGGCGGCGATGCCGGAGGTGTGGGGCGGGGTGCCGCGCCGCAACACCCGTTTCACCGGCCGTGACGTGCTGCTGAACGACGCGTACCACCTGCTGCAGAGCGCCGAGCCGGGCGCGGGTGTGGTGACCTTCCACGGCATGTCGGGGGTGGGCAAGACGCAGGTCGCCGCGGAGTACGTGTACCGGTTCGGTTCCGAGTACGACGTGGTGTGGTGGGTCAACGCCGAGACCCGGCCCACGTATCGGCGGCTGCTGGCCGAACTCGCCCCGAAACTGGGGCTGCAGACCGGTCAGGAATACGGCGAGCGGTTGCGCGCGGTGCGTGACTCGTTGCGCCGGGGCGAGCCGTACGGCCGCTGGCTGCTGATCCTGGACGGCGCCGACGAGCCCGACCAGATCTGGGATCTCGTTCCGACCGGTCCGGGCCATGTGCTGATCACCTCCCGGAACCTGGAGTGGAGCGAGCACAACAGCGAGTTGCTGGAGGTGCCGGTCTATGCCCGGTACGAGTCGGTGGCGTTCATCCGGCGGCGGGCGCCGAGGCTGAACGAGGCGGAGGCGGACCAGCTGGCGGAGGCGCTGGAGGACCTGCCGCTGCTGCTGGACCAGACGGCGGGCTGGCTCAACGACTCCGACCTGTCGGTGCGGGAGTACATCGATCTGCTGGAAGGGGGCATCGACAGTGACGTGGTGAAGGTGTCGGCGGACTTCCCGCTGGCCTTCCAGACCGCGTGGTCGATCCTGCTCAACAAGCTGCGCGAGACCGTGCCCGAGTCGGTGGACCTGCTGCGCCTGTGCACCTTCTTCGCCCCCGGAGTCGTGCCCGTTCACCTCCTCAGGGAGACACCTCACGAAGGACTGCCGGCACGGATCGCCGACCTGGTCGACGACCCGCTGCTGTGGAACCGGGCGATCAACCAGCTGCGCCGCTACTCCGTCGTACGGGTGGAGCCGGCCGACACCGAGTCCTACGGCGAGTCGCTGTATCTGCACCGGAGGGTCCACCAGATCGTCCGCCAGGGCATGCCGGAGGCGGATCGCGCGGAGTTCGTCGACGTCGTACGCCAGGCCCTGGCCGCCGCCGACCCGCGCCGCCCCACCGACCCCGACCGGTGGCCGGTGTACGCGGAGATCGTGCCGAACCTCCAGTACGCCGACGTCCTCACCAGCCGTCACGCGGCGGTGCAGAACCTGGTTCTCAACTGCCTGCGCTACATGTACTTCTCCGGCGAGTACCAGGCCGGCATCAAGCTCGGCGAGCGCGCTATGAAGGCCTGGCGCTCGCTGCTAGGGGAGGACCACCCCCGGATCTGGGAGCTGACCCACCACTACGCCAACCTGCTGCGGGCCGCGGGCGACTACCCACGGACGTACGCCTTGGAGCTGGTCGCCGTGAAGCGCCTGCGCGAGCGGCGCGGGGAGCTTGACCTGGATTACCTGAGGGCGCTCGGCGGACTGGCCGCCGACCTGCGCGGGCTGGCCGACTACCGGGAAGCACTGCGGCTCTCGCAGCAGGTACGCGACAGCTATCGCCAGCTCCTGGGCGAACAGGACCCGCTGAGCCTCAACGCCGGAAACAACCTGGCCGTCTCCCTCCGTCTGCTCGGCCGCTACGAGGAGGCCCTCGCCCACGACCGGTCGACCCTGGAGGGACGGCGCTCGGTGCTGCGGGCCCGCCACCCGTGGGCGCTGGACTCGGAACTCTCCTACGCCCTGGACCTGCGCCTGCTGGGCCGGTACACCGAGGCCGAGTCGATCCAGTCGAGGAACCTGCGGGAGAGCCGGCTCGTGCTGGGCGAGAACAACCCGCAGACCCTGCGCGCCGAGCACAACCTCGCCCTCTGCCTCCAGCGCGGCGGCGAGACCGCAGAGGCCGAGCAGCACTTCACGCGGGTACTGGAGCGCGGCCAGCGGGTCCTGGGGGAGAGCGACCCGCTGACCCTGGTCTTCGCCTGCGGCCTGGGCTGCTTCCTCCGCGAGTACGGCGACATCGACCTGGCCCGCCTGCTGAGCGAGACGGTGGTGGACCACTACGAGGCCTCGCTGCCCCCCGGACACCCCTACATCGCCGGGGCCCGGGCCAACCACGCGCTGGTCCTGCACATGGTCGGCGAGCGCGACCAGGCCGGCGACCTGACCGAGCGGGCCCTGGCCCGGATGAAAGCGGCGGTCGGGGAGGACCATCCCTGGGCGCTGGGGTGCGCCCTCAACGCGGCGCTCCTGCGCAACCTCAACGGTGACCTCGACGACGCTCTCGCCCTCAGCCGGGACACCTACGACCGCGCCCTCGACTCCCTCGGGCGCCAGCACCCGCTGACGCTCTCCGCCCATACCGCCCTGGCTGCCGACCTGCGCGAACTCGGGCGGCGCGCGGAGGCCGACACGGCGGAACGGGAAGCCCTGCGGCTGCTCCACGCGACCCTGGGCGCCCAGCACCCCCACACTGCGGCGGCCCGCTCCCGGACCCGCCCGACCTGGGACTTCGAACCCCAGACGACCTGACGCAGAAGGGCCCGGCCCCCAAGGGAACCGGGCCCTCCTCACGAGCCGGTGCTCAGAGGCTCACGCCTCGAACACCTCCCGCACCAACTGCTCCTGCTCAGCCTGGTGCCGCTTCGCCGAGCCCACCGCCGGGGACGACGAGTGCGGGCGGGAGATGCGCCGCAGGCGCTCCCCGTGGGGGACGTCCGCGCCGACCGCCAGGTCCAGGTGGTCGATGAGGTTGAGGGCGATGAAGGGCCAGGCGCCCTGGTTCGCCGGCTCTTCCTGGGCCCACAGGTACTTCTCGACGTTCGGGTACTTCGCGATCTCCGCCTGGAGCTCCGCACCCGGCAGCGGGTACAGGCGCTCGACGCGGAGGATCGCGATGTCCGTGGCGCCGCGCTTGGCGCGCTCCGCCTCCAGGTCGTAGTACAGCTTGCCGGAGACGAAGACGACCTTGCGGACCGCGGACGGGTCCACGGTCGAGTCGCCGATGACCGGGCGGAACTGACCCGACGTGAACTCCTCCGTCTTCGACGCGGCGGCCTTCAGGCGCAGCATCGACTTCGGGGTGAAGACCACCAGCGGCTTGTGGTGCGGGTTGTGCACCTGCCACCGCAGGAGGTGGAAGTAGTTCGACGGGAGGGTCGGCATCGCGACCGTCATGTTGTTCTGGGCGCAGAGCTGGAGGAACCGCTCCACGCGCGCGGAGGAGTGGTCCGGGCCCTGGCCCTCGTAGCCGTGGGGGAGCAGCAGGGTGACGCCGGACGTCTGGCCCCACTTCTGCTCCGCCGCCGAGATGTACTCGTCGACCACCGACTGCGCGCCGTTGACGAAGTCGCCGAACTGCGCCTCCCACATCACGAGCGCGTCGGGACGGGCCAGCGAGTAGCCGTACTCGAAGCCCATGACCGCGTACTCGGAGAGCAGGGAGTTGTAGACGTTGTAGCGGGCCTGGTCCTCGGCGAGGTACTGGAGCGGGGTGTGCTCCTCGCCCGTCTCGCGGTCGATGAGGACCGCGTGACGCTGGCCGAAGGTGCCGCGCTGGGAGTCCTGACCGGACAGCCGGACCGGGGTGCCCTCCAGGAGCAGCGAGCCCACCGCGAGCGTCTCGCCCATGCCCCAGTCGATCGTGCCGTCCTCGACCATCGCCGCCCGGCGCTGGAGCTGCGGCAGCAGACGCGGGTGGACGTGGAACGTGTCCGGGATGTTGACCTGGGACTCGGCGATCCGCTTGACGGTCTCGGTGGAGATCGCCGTGCTGACGGCCACCGGGAACTCGGCCTGCGGGTCGGAGACCGGGCCGGAGGCGGGCTGCGCGGTGACGGCCTCGCGGACCTCCGTGAAGACCTTCTCCAGCTGGCCCTGGTAGTCCTGCAGCGCCTGCTCGGCCTCTTCCAGGGTGATGTCGCCGCGACCGATGAGGGACTCGGTGTACAGCTTGCGCACCGAGCGCTTCTTGTCGATCAGGTCGTACATCAGCGGCTGGGTGAAGGCCGGGTTGTCCGACTCGTTGTGACCGCGGCGGCGGTAGCAGATGAGGTCGATCACGACGTCCTTGTTGAACGCCTGGCGGAACTCGAAGGCGAGGCGGGCCACGCGGACCACGGCCTCCGGGTCGTCGCCGTTCACGTGGAAGATCGGCGCCTCGATCATGCGCGCCACGTCCGTGGCGTACATCGACGAGCGCGAGGACTCCGGCGCCGCCGTGAAGCCGACCTGGTTGTTGATGACGATGTGGACCGTGCCGCCGGTGCGGTAGCCGCGCAGCTGCGACATGTTCAGCGTCTCGGCCACCACGCCCTGGCCCGCGAAGGCCGCGTCGCCGTGCAGGGCGACCGGCAGGACCGTGAAGTCCGTGCCGCCCTTGTTGATGATGTCCTGCTTGGCGCGGCTGATGCCCTCGATGATCGGGTCGACCGTCTCCAGGTGGGAGGGGTTCGCGGCCAGCGAGACCGTGATCTGCTCGCCGTCCAGGCCCGTGAAGGTGCCCTGGGCGCCCAGGTGGTACTTCACGTCGCCGGAGCCGTGCATCGACTTCGGGTCGAGGTTGCCCTCGAACTCGCGGAAGATCTGGGCGTACGACTTTCCGACGATGTTCGCCAGGACGTTCAGCCGGCCGCGGTGGGCCATGCCGATGACGACCTCGTCCAGGCGCGACTCGGCAGCGCTGTCGAGCACCGCGTCGAGCAGCGGGATGACGGACTCGCCGCCCTCCAGGGAGAAGCGCTTCTGGCCGACGTACTTCGTCTGCAGGAAGGTCTCGAAGGCCTCCGCGGCGTTCAGCCGGCGCAGGATGCGCAGCTGCTCCTCGCGCTCCGGCTTGGAGTGCGGGCGCTCGATGCGGTCCTGGATCCACTTGCGCTGCTTGGGGTCCTGGATGTGCATGAACTCGATGCCGGTGGTGCGGCAGTACGAGTCGCGCAGCACGCCGAGGATGTCGCGCAGCTTCATCAGGGACTTGCCGGCGAAACCGCCGACCGCGAACTCCCGCTCCAGGTCCCACAGGGTGAGGCCGTGCTCGGTGATGTCCAGGTCGGGGTGCTTGCGCTGGCGGTACTCCAGCGGGTCGGTGTCGGCCATGACGTGGCCGCGGACCCGGTAGGAGTGGATCAGCTCGAAGACCCGGGCGGCCTTCGTGACGTCGTCGTCGTGCGAGGCGTCGATGTCCTTGAGCCAGCGCACCGGCTCGTAGGGGATGCGCAGCGCCTCGAAGATCTCGTCGTAGAAGTTGCTCTCGCCGAGCAGGAGGTTCGCGACGATCCGCAGGAACTCGCCGGAGGCGGCGCCCTGGATGACCCGGTGGTCGTAGGTCGACGTGAGCGTCATGACCTTCGAGATGCCGAGCTTGTTCAGGGTGTCCTGGGAGGTGCCCTGGAACTCCGCGGGGTAGTCCATGGAGCCGACGCCCATGATGACCGACTGGCCGGGCATCAGACGCGGCACGGAGTGCACGGTGCCGAGGCCGCCGGGGTTGGTCAGCGAGACCGTGACACCGGTGAAGTCGTCCATACCCAGCTTGCCGTCACGGGCGCGGCGGACGATGTCCTCGTAGGCCTGCCAGAACTCGAAGAAGTTCAGCGTCTCGGCCTTCTTGATGCCCGCGACGACCAGCTGGCGGTCGCCGTTGGGCTTCACCAGGTCGATGGCGAGGCCGAAGTTGATGTGCTCCGGCTTGACCAGCGTCGGCTTGCCGTCCTTCTCCGCGAAGGAGTAGTTCATCGACGGCATGGCCTTGATGGCCTGCACCATCGCGTACCCGATGAGGTGCGTGAAGGAGATCTTCCCGCCCCGCCGCGCGGAACTGCGGCGCAGGGCGCCGACGCGGTCGCTCACGCTCCTGGCGGCACGGTCGGCGGCCACGGCGGCGATCAGGATGCCGGCGAGGGCCACCGCGGCCGCTCCGGCGAGCACGCCCCACAGGACGAGCCCGGGTCGGGCGCCGGTGGAGCGGACGGTGAACAGGACGGCCGCGCAGGCGCTGAGGGCGACCGCGGTGGGCGGGAGCACGGCCAGGCGCAGGAGTTGTGGCCGTATGTGCGTCTCCGGCAGCGCGGGGGCGGGGCGGGCGACCGGCCGTCCGTGCCGCCCGCCCTCCCGGCGGTCTGCGCGTGCGGCCGGTGCACGGAGGTGAGACATCGGTGTCCTTGTACTGGTCCGTCGGTCCTGATGGCCGGAGGGCGCAGGTCGGGCGGGGACGCCCTCGCGGGCTCCGGCACGTGTGCCCGCGGGCTGCCGGCCACGTCCGGGCCGGGCGGATTCCGTCGCCCTGTGGTCGTCGGTCACCGCCACCCCCGGGGTCCCGGCCGCCGTCGGGCAGGGGGAAGCCCCATCACGTCGACTCCCTCCTCCGGCGAGCGGCTGCGCACAGCGGGCACGGGAGAACCGAAAACTTCGGCCCTGTGTTGCCCGGCGGACACTCACAGTAGTCGTCAACGCATCATGTGCGATGGGCAGTTGACAAAGTCCCCCGCGGACCGTCCCCCTCTGGTATGAGGACTCGCACGACAGAACGACAGCCCGATCGGACGCGCTCACTCGAACGAGTGAATACCGATCAGCCCTGGTCGGAAGCGGTCACGAACGCGCGGCGAGGGTTCGGGCCGCCGACCGCGCGCCTGTCCGTCACACAGCCGTTCACCGGCTTACGGCCCACCCGCGGATGTCCGCGCCCACGCGCCGGAGCGACTCCTCCGCCGCCGTCGATGTCACTGCCCGTATCGGTCGACCAGCAGCCCGGCCCGAGGCGGCTCCAACGAAACAGCCCAGGGTGTGCTTTCCGCACTCCCTGGGCCCACCACGCGCTCCGACTCCTCCGTGCCTCAGACCTCCGCGACCGCCTCCGGCTCCCCCGAGACCGTGGGCAGCACGGCCCATCCCCCGGCCGGAGCCTGGGATACGCCCCGCCACCATGGGTTCACCGCCGGCAGGGCGCCCGGTTCGAACGGCTCGCCCAGCCGGGGCGTGGCCATCGCGACGCCCTCCTTGTGCGCGAGCTCCATCGTCCGCTCGCCCGGCTCCGCCCACGGGTGCGGCGCGAGATTGAACGTGGCCCAGTGGATCGGCAGCAGCGCACCCGCCGCCGCGTCCCCGCCCTGGAGGTCGAGGTGCGAGCGCACGGCCTCGTCCGGGGTCATGTGGATGTCCGGCCAGAAGTCGGAGTACGCCCCGAGCTGGATCATCGTGGCGTCGAAGGGGCCGTGCTGCGCCCCGATCTCCCGGAAGCCGTCGAAGTACCCGGTGTCACCGCTGTGGTAGACCCGGTGCTCCTCGCCCGCGACGACCCAGGACGCCCAGAGCGTGTGCTGGGTGTTGCGCAGCCCGCGCCCGCAGAAGTGGCGGGCCGGGGTGGCGGTCAGCGTCAGCCCGGCGACGCGCGTCGACTCGTGCCAGTCCAGCTCCCTGAGCCGGTCGGCGGAGACACCCCAGTGTTCGAGGTGGGCGCCGACGCCGAGCGGCACGGCGAACACCGTGTCCGTCCCGGCCAGTGCCTTGATCGTGGGCATGTCCAGGTGGTCGTAGTGGTCGTGGGAGATGACGACCACGTCGACCGGTCCGAGCGCGGCCAGCGGCAGCGGCACCGGATGCAGCCGCTTGGGCCCCGCGAAGGCGAAGGGGGAGCAGCGCTCGCCCCACACCGGGTCGAACAGCACCCGCCGTCCGTCGATCTCGGCGAGCACGCTGGAGTGCCCCATCCAGGTCAGCCGCAGCCCGGTGACGGGCGGCTTGGCCAGGTCGGCGAGGGTCGTCGGGTGCACGGGGATGGTGCCGGTCGGGGCGCGGCGCAGCCGCCGCTCGCTGTCGAAGTAGACCTTCCCGAAGTCCACCGCGGAGCCGGAGGGCCGGGTCCGGGAGGGGCCGCCGGGATTCTCGAAGACCCCGTCCTTGTAGTGGGGGGATCTGCGGATGCGCGCCATGCGCTCACCGCTCGGGTCCGCGCCGAAGGCCGCGGGCTGGAGCGCGCGGAGCCCGGAGCTCAGGGAACGGAAACCGGTCACGGTACCTCCAGATGGAGTCGGCGAGGAGTCCATTATGGTCCGCCCCTCTGACAGCGCCGGGTCGGCGCGGTCACAGGAGAGGACGCAGCGCCGGGCGATCACGTTGACAGGAAGCGGCCGGATGCAAATACTGACTCCCCGTTCAGTAGCCTCCCGCAGCCCCGCCGACCTCCGGAGCCCCCGTGACCTCCCCCTTGCTGTCGCTCACCTGGACCGATCATCTCACCGGCCGCCAGGGCTTCCTGGTCGTCGACCGGCTGGTGCGCGGGGTCGCCAGCGGCGGCCTGCGGATGCGCCCGGGCTGCACCCTGGAGGAGGTCGCCGGGCTCGCCCGTGGCATGACCATGAAGGAGGCGCTGCACTACGACCCCGCGGCCCGCTACGTCCCGCTCGGCGGCGCGAAGGGCGGCATCGACTGCGACCCCCGGGACCCGGAGGCGTACGGCCTGCTGGTCCGCTACCTGCGCGCCATGCGGCCGTACGTCGAGAGCTTCTGGACGACCGGCGAGGACCTCGGGCTGAGCCAGGACGTGGTGGACCGGGCGGTCACGGAGGCTGGGCTGGTCTCCTCGGTGCAGGCGGTCTACCCGCTGCTCGACGACGAGACGGCGGCCCGGCGACGGCTCGCGGACGCGTTCGCCGTCGAGGTGGACGGCATCGGGCTCGACGAGCTGGCCGGTGGCTGCGGGGTGGCCGAGTCGGTGCTCACGGCGCTGGACCGGGCGGGGGTGCCCTACGCCGGGACACGGGTCTCGGTCCAGGGGCTGGGCACCATGGGCGGGGCCACGGCGCGCTTCCTCACGCGCGCGGGGCTGACGGTGGTGGCCGTGGCCGACATCAAGGGCACGGTCTGCAACCCCGAGGGCCTCGACGTGGAGGCGCTGCTCGCCGCGCGGGACGCCCACGGCACGGTGGACCGCTCGGTCCTGCGGCCCGGCGACCGTGAACTGCCCGGTGACGCCTGGCTGTCCGTGGCCGCGGAGGTGCTGGTGCCGGCGGCGGTCTCGTACGCGATCGACACCGGCAACCAGGACCGGATCACCGCGCGCTGGATCGTCGAGGCGGCGAACATGCCGGTCCTGCCCGCGGCGGAGACGCTGCTGGCCGCGCGCGGGGTCGCCGTCCTGCCGGACGTGGTGGTCAACTCCGGGACCAACGCCTGGTGGTGGTGGACGCTGTTCGGCGACATCGGCGCGGACGCGGACGAGGCGTTCGCCCAGGTACGACGTTCCATGCGCGCCCTCGTCGGGCAGATGCTGGACCGCGCGGAGGCCGACGGCACCTCACCGCGCGCGGCCGCCCATGCACTCGCGGCGGACCGGCTGCCGGTGATCTCCGAGCGGTTCGGCTGGTACCGGTGACCCGGGGGCGCCGTCGACCCGGTCCTCGCAGCTGAACGGGTGAGCGCCACACAGGGTGACGGATTAGGGTGACCGGGTGACGAGAGTGCGGTTGACAGTGGCCGAGCGGCGCGAGGAGCTGCTGCGGGCCGCCATCGAGCAGATCGAGGCGCGGGGCGTGGCGGCCGTCAGGATCGCCGATGTGGCCTCGGCGCTGGGGGTGAGCAACGCCCTGGTGCTCTACCACTTCTCGACGAAGGACAAGCTGGTCGCGGCGGCCTTCACCTATGCCGCCGAGGGCGATCTGGCGCATCTGGGCAAGCTGCTCGGCCGTCGGACCACCGCGCTGCGCAGGCTGCGGTCCGCCGTGCGCTGGTACGCCCCTACGGGCCAGGCCAAGGGCTGGCGGCTGTGGATCGAGGGGTGGGCGGTGTCGCTGCGTGACGCCGGACTCCAGGAGGTCACGCGGGACCTGGACCGGCGCTGGAAGTCGGCGCTCACGGAGGTGCTCGCCGAGGGCGTGGCCGCGGGCGAGTTCCGCTGCCCCGACCCGGAGGCCACCGCCCTGCGCCTCACCGCCCTGCTCGACGGTCTCGCCGTACAGCTGACGTCCTACCCGGGCGCGGTGTCGCGGTCCCGCGCGCAGGAGTGGGTGGACGAGGCGCTGGCCCGGGAACTCGGAGTGGAGCGCGCTTCGTTGACGGCGTAGGAGACGGCGGAACGCCGCCTCCTCACAGAGCCGCACCGGACCGAGTCCCCCAAAGAAGGTCCCCGAGGCACCCCACCCGGCTCGCACTCCCCGTCAGGCCACCGGGGCGATCCGTGTCTTGATGTCGTCCGGCGAGAGCGTGCCCTTGGCGGTCACGTGGTCGCCCGAGGACTCACCGCGCAGTCGGCGGCCGATCCACGGCACCAGGTACTCGCGCGCCCAGTGG
Source organism: Streptomyces sp. NPDC047072 (assembly GCF_040643855.1). NCBI lineage: Bacteria > Bacillati > Actinomycetota > Actinomycetes > Kitasatosporales > Streptomycetaceae > Streptomyces > Streptomyces sp. NPDC047072. The sequence goes on from NZ_JBEYVC010000015.1 coordinate 60,747, forward strand.
ACGTCGTCGCGGCGGATCTCCAGCGCGCCGCGCGCCGGCAGCGGGGGCCACGGCTGGTCGGGGTCGGCCGGGATCTCCAGCCCGAGCACCTGCCCCGCGCGCAGCGCCACACGCGTGTGCCCCTCCGCCGAGAGGTGCAGCCGGTCGCCGTCCCAGGCCCGGCGGTCCTGGACCGTCTTCAGGGACCACAGGTCGAGCACCGGGCAGCCGTAGCGGTCGGCGACCGCCCGCACATGTCCGTTGTACGTGGCGATCTTGCCGCGCAGATGCTTCAGCACGGGCACGCCACGGGTGTCGAAGCCGGTCGTCACCATGACGGTGCCGCACACCTCGGTGAGCCGGGCGATCGCCCGCTCGAAGCGCTCGGCGACCTCGTCGGGGTCGGTACCGGGCCGGATGATGTCGTTGCCGCCGGCACAGAAGGACACGAGGTCCGGCGCCAGTTGGACGGCCTGCGGAAGCTGGTCCTCGACGATCTGGTCGAGGAGCTTTCCCCGCACGGCCAGGTTGGTGTACTTGAAGTCGCCCTCGGGCCGCCGGTCCGCGAGAAGCACCGCGAACCGGTCGGCCCATCCGACGAACGCCCCGTCGGGGCCGGGGTCGCCGACGCCCTCGGTGAAGCTGTCCCCCACCGCCACGTACGACCCGATCACTGATCTGCTGTCATTCTTCGAATCGTCTGCCACAGCAGTTCATGATTCACCTTCGAATGTGACCTACGCGACCGTAGGAAGGACTTGACGGCCGGTGAGATAAGCCACTTGTAAAGTGTTCACCAAACTTGGAATAGGTCTCTGATCAGGAATGTTGACGCTGCGACCGCCAGACCCGGAAGTCATTGATCCGGAAGTGGCTCCAGGTGGTCCGGAAGGCGAAATGCCCACTCGTGTACGGCTGCGGGTCGGTGTAGTCGAAGACGAGCCGTCCGTTGTCCCACCACTGCACCTTCGAGCCGTCCGAGACGATCCGGACGTGGTTCGGCTCGTTCGCGACGAGCAGCGGCTCGGTGTAGTCGTAGACCAGCGGCCGGACCCCGGCCTCCCCGACGTACCGCCGCAGCCGGGTTGTGGTGTTGGTGTTGGCGCCGTAGCCGACGTAGTACGTCTTCAGGTAGTCGTACTCCGCCAGCGCCCCGCCGCGGTGCGTGGCGAAGATGTCCTGCGGGGACCGGACGTCGACCGCGTTCCAGAAGTTGTTGAGGTCGGAGACCCGGTCGTTGACCCCGCCCGCCGACACGGGCGTGGCGGTGTACTCGATGACGTACGGCCCTTCGAGCCGCTTCCTGAACCAGATCGTCGCGCCGGCGGGCACGTCGACCTCCAGGGTGCCGCGCGAGGCGGTGACCGTGCCGCCCTGCTCCAGTTCGACGGCCCACCGGCCGAGGCCGTGGCGGAAGTCGTCGTGGGCGATCAGGCGGCGGTGGCGGGGCGAGGCGCTCGCGGTGGTCGCGGGGGCGAGGGCGGCCAGGGCGGCGCCCGCGGCGAGGGCTCCGAAGGCTCTACGCGTGGTCGTCACGGGAGACGGCTCCTTCCGGGAGGGTGATCGGGGGCTTCGGCACACGACGGGTCTCGGTGCCGAGGTAGTAGTCCGTGTACGTCGACTGCAGATAGCCGCGTACGGTCCAGCCGAGGCGGTACTCGGGGTTCTGGGCGAGGGTGTAGAGGCGGGTGCGGGTCGGCTCGGTGGTCGTGTAGAGCCGCAGCGAGCTGTGGTCGGCGGTCTCGGCGAGGATCTCCTCGCGCCAGTCGCCGAGGAGGTCGCCGTAGAACGGAGTGGCGTTGCGGGCACCGGAGACGACTCCGGACGGGTCGAAGACGCGGGTGCTGGTCTCGGTCGCCGGGTCCCACTTGTCGACGTGGGTCAAGTCGAGGAGTTCGGATCCCTTGTCCCCGTCCCACCAGATACGGAAGTTGACGCTGGGCGTGGTCGTGGAGACCTTGCCGTCCCGGACGTTGAAGACGCCCGCGCCGGGCCGGGTGACGTCGGCGGTGGAGGTCCAGTACTCGTAGCCGGGGTGGCCCGGGTCGATGTCGGCGGCGTTGCCGCGCCCGACGTCGAGGTCAGCGTCGCTGACGGGATCGGCGGGGTGCGCACCCGTGACGAGCCGCTCGCCGGTGTCGGCGTCGTAGTAGTACCAGGGGAAGTTCGAGACGATCCCCAGCTCGGACTGCTGGATGGCGAACCCCTCCAGGCCGGGCCGGCCGGGGTCGAGGTCGGCGATGTCGAAGCGGTCGCCGTGGATGGCCTTGTCGACGACGTAGCGCAGAGTGCCGTCGCTGTTCACCACGTAGTTGCCGTCCGCGATCTCGTCCCTGCCGTCCTGGTCGACGTCGACGGTCCGGATCTGATGGAAGCTCGTCGCGCCGGAGGCCGGGTCCACCACGTACTTCCAACGGCGTGTCAGGTCGGTGCCGTTGTAGTCCCAGGTCTGGAAGAGCACCCGGAAGGATCCGCGTCTGGCGCCGACCCTGGTGACCAACTTGGTGACCAGGCTGGGGTGTTCAGCGTCGAGGTACGCGATGCCAAAGTGCCCGCCCGAGGGTCCGTCCGCGACGAAGTCGTCGGGCACGGGCTGCCGGGTGCGCTCGGTGCCGGTCGCGCCGTCGATCACCGAGACGAACTGGCTCGCGGCCGTGGCCGCCGTGACCTTCGAGCCGTCCGCGAAGGTGGTCCCGTCGGCCGTGTGCACCAGCACCTCGGCCCTGCCGTCGCCGTCGAGGTCGTGCACCGTGACGTTGTCGTCGTTGCGGTACCCGCCGATGGCGGTGGAGCCGCTGATCGCCGCCGGCGCGGGGTCGTTGGCGCCGTTCCCGCCGACCTGGGTGTACGACCCGGGCCCGAGGTCGACGCGCCACAGCCGCTCGCCGGTGAGCGTGTACGCCTCCAGCAGGTCGGGCTTGTCCCGGGTTCGGGAGAGGCGGCTCACGACCAGTTCATAGCGTCCGTCGCCGTCCAGGTCGCCGGGCCAGGCGTGCTGCACGGTGTAGCCGTCGGCGACCGCGAGCGGGATCTCGGCGTAGCCCTGGGAGAAGTCGAGGGCGGCCGGACTCGCCTTCCGCACACGGCCGTTGACGATCGCGCGCACGGTATAGGTACCGGCACCAGGGGTGCTGTCCTGGTACGTCGTCGACTTGGTGACCGGCACCCGGTTCAGCCGCCGCCCGTTCTTGTACACGTTGAAGGCGATCGCGTTGCCGTACCGCGCGTACTCGGTGCCGAGCAACCGCCAGCTGAGGAAGGTCCCGTCACCCGAAGGCACCGCGACCAGACCGCGGTCCAGGTTCTCGACGACCCTGCGCGACTGCTCGACCGGATGGGCGGTGGGCGCGGAGAACAGCCCCGCCAACAGGGCGGCCGCGGTGACGGCGACGGTTCTTCGACGTCGGGTGGCGCTCACTGGTGCTCCTTCTCGATGAGGGCGACGATCCGGTCGGCGACCTTGCGATGTCCCTGGGCGCTCGGATGGACGGTGCCGTTGAAGTCCCCTTGCGCCGCGTCGAGCCAGCCGGTCGTGTCCACGAACTCGGTCCGCCGGTCCGCGAGTTCGGCGACCACGGCCGCGATGTCGGCGGCATGGCTGCCGTCGAAGGGGCGCAGGGCGAGGATGCGGGCGTGCGGTGCGGCGGCCCGGAGTCGCGCCAGATAGCCGCGATAGGCGGCACGGAACTCGGCGGAGCCGAACGCGGTGTCGTTGGTGCCCTGGTTCACCACGATCACATCGGCCCGGCGGTCCGAATCCGCCCTGGAACCCGCGTAGTTCCAGCCGTACGCGTCGGACGCGGCGGGCACTCCCCCGTTCCCGGTCTGGATCACGCCCTGCCGCCCGAAGCCGACCTGGGTGAGCGAGGCGTGCAGGGCGTCGGCGACCAGGGTGGGGTAGGCGGCCGTACCGTCGGCGCAGTCCGAGGTGTTGACATCGCAGAGGGCCATGACGCCTTGGGTGATGGAGTCGCCGTAGAAGACGAACTGCCCGTGCATCAAGGCTCGTTGGGGCAGGAGGTGCCCCCGCAGACCGGTCAGCACGACCCCTGTTTCCAGAGGCGGGGTCCATCGGTCGACCCGCGAGAAGACGTCCTTGACGGAGATCTCGACGGTGTGGGGCCCGCGGCCGTCGGCTGTGATCGTCAAGTCCCCCTGATCGACGGCGTGTACCTCCTTGGCGCCGCCGTCGACCGACACGTAGATCTGCGCGGGCACGGTGATCGACGAGACGTCGAAGAGGGCGTGCGCCCGCGAGCCGGCGAAGCGGAACCGCAGCCGGGAACCGGAGTTGACCGTGACGGCCGCCTCCGCGGTCCGCCCCCAGTGGCCCTCGTAGGCGATACGGCGATCATCGGGGCGTACGACGTCCGAGTCGCCGGACGCGAGGGCGGGCGGCGTCGCGCCGACGAGCAGCCCGGCGACCGTGGCCGCGGTCAGAAGGGTGCGTCTCATGACGGGATCCGGTCTCCGATCAGGGCCAGGTTCTGGATCGCCGCAAGCGCCCACTGGGCCGAGGAGTTGGTGGAGATCCAGGGGATCTCCTTCGTGGTGCGCAGGACGTCCGGGGTCTTGATCGTGACCCGGTTCCAGTCGTTGGAGGGGAAGTAGGTGTCGCTGCCGGTGAAGAACTCGTTCCAGGCACGGGTGGCGAGCGTCGGGTCGTCCTTGCGCCGCGCCGCGTACGCCGTGATGCGCGAGTGCGCGGCCGGGAGCGCCGACTTCCAGGTGGAGCCGGTGAGTTGCCGCTTCTGTGCATCTGTGGCGTTGTAGTACTGCGCGTAGTTCAGCCAGGCGATGCGGAACTCCGGTTCCTCGTCCCCGAGCAGCGACACGATCTCGCTGTTGGTCTCGACGAGTCCGAAGACGGCGCTGAGATGGGACACGTTGACGGCCGTGTCGGTCGTCACCGCGAACTTCCCGGTGTCGGCGTCGAGGAGACCCGTGCCGGTGAAGAAGCCGTTGGGCTGTGCGGCGATGGTCCGCAGCGAATTGACCAGTCTGGCCTTCGCCTTCGCCGCCCCGGGGCCGCCCCGCTCCCACGCCGTGAGCCAGGCCGCCGAGATCCCGCCCCAGTCGGTGCCGAAGCCGACCGACAGGGCATGGCGGTCACCGGGCTCGTAGCCGTCGGTGCGGACCTTGCGTTGCGGGTCGACCTCCAGGAACGTCAGCTCCACGTCGACGAGTTCGCCCAGCAGGTCACCGGTGCGTTCGTCGCCGGTGAGGAAGTAGTAGAAGCGGCGGTTGGCGGCCGTGGAGATCCGGACCTGCTTGGCGCTGTCCGCCCAGTGCTGCACACCGTGCCGGGTACCGAGGCCCGCCCACTTGCCGAGGTGGTAGACGTCGACCTCGCCGGTGTGCCGGGTCATCGCCTCCGCGAACCGGAACACCTCGGCGAAGCCGGTGCGCAGGAAGTGGTACCAGAGCCACAGGTCGGTGCCCAACTCCGAGTTGTCCCAGGCGAATCCGCCGACGTCGTAGCGCCACACGTGCCGGTCGTTGTCGTAGGTGTGCTGGACGTCGCCGTAGTCGAGGAAGCCGTACCAGCGACGCTCCTCGCGCTGGTCGCGGTAGTAGGCGAACAGGTCGTCGAGGTGGTCCTCGATCACCGCGCGGGCCTTCGAGGAGCGGTCGACGGGCGCCCAGTCGCCGAACACGCCCGCGGAGTGCAGGCGTTGGGGCGTGGCGGTCAGCAACGGTGGGGTTGCCACGGCGGCAGCCTGAGCGGCGAGTTCGGAGACCGACGGTGTCTTCTCCACGGCCCAGAAGGTCAGTTCACTGGTCCGCGCGATCCCGTACGGCGTCCCGAAGCCCGGCTCGTAGTCCTCGTACGTGATCTCCAGGCCGCCGTCCGACTGCTTCTCGTAGGTGTCCTGGCCGAGCCCGTCGTGGTAGAAGCGCAGGTCGAGGGGTTGCGCCTCGGGCGAGTAGAGCCAGAGGGTGACCTCGGCGGCGTCGGAGGCCGCGCCCCGGACGTCCAGCTGCGTGGGGTGGCGCTGCCAGAAGTCCCGTAGCCCGAAGGAGAGTCCGCCGCCCGCGCCACCGACGTACCCGAAGCCACCGGCGCGCTGCCCGGCGGCGGCCGGGATCCAGCCGTAGCCCGCCTTGGTGCGTTTACGGATCTGGTAGCCGTCGGCGGTCGGCTGGGTGAGCGTGTAGTCGCCCCACTGGGGGATGTACGCCAGCCGGCTCGCCACCCGAGGATCCCAGGTGGCGGTGTCGGGCAGCTTCTCGCCGGCGATCTGTGCGGCCCGCACCGCCGCGCCCGGGTCGCGGCGCAGCCCGGTGATGCCCTGCACGGCCTCGCTGAAGAGCCCGCCGCCGGAGTCGGCGAACCGCACATGCCGGTCGTACGGCCGGTCGCTCAGCGGCACGGTGAAGCGGACGCCGAGTCCGCGCAGGAAGTCGCCCCGGTCGGAGCCGGGCCGCTGGTCGCCGTCCCAGACGAAGGTGTGCACGAGCCGGAAGGAGTCGGCACCGGCGGAGAAGGCGAACCGCAGCACGAAGGGCAGCCAGCTCCGGCCGCCGTGGCGGTGCCGGCCCTCGACCCGGATCACGGCACGGACGGGCCCGTCCTGCTCGACGGTGACCTTCTCGACCCGGCCCGCGAAGCTGTCGAGGTCCGCGCCCTCGCGCACGGACTCCTGGCGGAGCGCGACCAGGCGGCCGTCGCGGGCGATCTCGGCCGAGCCGCGCCGGATGCTGCGGACGACCGTGTCGGAGCCCTTGGCCGCGAAGACGGCGGTGATCACGCCGGTCGACACCTCGACGCGGCCGCCGCTGCCCCGGGAGACGGTGACCCGGCGGGCGGGCGCTGCCGGAACGCCGACGCCGAGGACGTACCGGTCTGCCTTCGGCGCGTCCGGGGCGATCGCGTGCGCGGTCCACTTCACCGAGCCGTCCGGCCAGTAGGCGGTGGGCCAGGTCTGGACCGGCACCTCGTCGCCGTCGGAGGTGACCAGCCGGAAGGGCTGCTCCGGCCGGAAGGTGCCGCGTGCCCAGGGCACGCCCCAGGTGGCACCGGCATGGGCGTCGGGGACCGAGCCCTCCAGCCAGTGCAGTTCGGTGGCGGCCCCGGGAGCCGCGTCGGCGGTGCGGGACAGGGCCCAGGAGAACGGGGCGGTGGCGGCCGCGACGGCGGCGCCCTTGATGACGGTGCGTCGATCGACGCCGGACACGGTGACCTCCGAAGGCCGTAGAAAGCGCTTACGCAGCAACGGAGTTCACTGTGTCCCCACCCTCCCCTCCCTGTCGACGCCCTGAGCACCCCTGCCACAAGACCGCAATGAAGTGATCATGAACGCGCAAACACCCGCGCGCGGAGGAGCCGCCGTAAAAACACACCGAAGGCCGGCCCCGGGGATCGTGGGGTCCGGCCTTCGGTGGCACTGAGGAACGGGGTCAGCCGACGGAGACGCCCTTCGAGCGGAGGTAGGAGACCGGGTCCACGTCGGAGCCGTAGTCCGGCGTGGTGCGGATCTCGAAGTGCAGATGCGGGCCCGTCACATTGCCGGTGGCGCCGGAGAGGCCGATCTGCTGGCCCTCGGTCACGGTCTGGCCGGCCGAGACGGAGAGCTGCGAGAGGTGGGCGTACTGCGCGTAGTAGCCGTCGTTGAGCTTGATGACGACCTGGTTGCCGTACGCGCCGCCCCAGCCCGCAGAGACGACCGTGCCCGCGGCCACGGCCTTGAGCGAGGTGCCGGTCGGGACGACGAAGTCGACGCCGGTGTGGTAGCCGCTGGACCACATGCTGCCCGCCACGCGGTAGCCGGTGCCGACGGTGGCACCGCTGACCGGGAGGGTGTAGCCGCTGGAGCTGGTGGTCTCGGCGGTCCGGGTGGCGGCGGTGGAGCCGCCGGAGGACTTCGACTCGGTCTTCGAGGGCGACTTCGAGGAGGACTTCGACGAAGACGAAGACGAGGATGACGACGCCGAGGACTCGGTCTTCGCCGTGCCCGTCGTGGCCTTCTTGCCGATCGTCAGCTTCAGGCCGGGGTGGATCAGCGACGGGTCGGCGCCGACCGCCTGGCGGTTGTCGGAGTAGAGCTTGCGCCAGCCACCGCTGACATTCTGCTCGTCGGCGATCTTCGAGAGATAGTCACCGGCCCGCACGGAGTAGGTGCGCACGGTGGAGGCCTTGGTGGCGGACTTCTGCGCGGCGGTCTTTTCAGCGGACTTCTCGACGGTCTTCTGCGTGACCGGCAGGGACTGCACGGCCTTTTCGGAAACCGACTGGGAGGTGGCCGCGTGGGCGCCGGTGGCCCCCAGGAGCGGCAGCGCGAGCGCGGCGCCACCGGTTCCGGCGACGGCGATCGAGCGGGAGAAACGGGGGGACTTGGGGCGGCGGTGCTTACCCTTCGCGGGCATGGCGAATTCCTCTCCGGCGCCTGCGAGGTGAGCTGTCGGGTGCGAGCTGGAGATGCCCGGCCGCGTGGGGACGCGGCTTAACCCCTAGCCTGTTCCGGAGACCGGAACAGGCGGTACTGCCTGTGGGTCCCCCGCTCCTGCCGTGCACGGGTGAAGTGTGTGCGGAATCCGGTCGGCGGCAGGATTGGGCGTCCGTCCGGATCGGTGAGGAACGTAAACGAGTAAGACGCAAAGGGACAAGTGAGGGGTTCCGCGCACAAGCGTTCCTGTAGATCGCTTATGAGAATTACCGGTCACCCTGCGTCCATCACAGAGTGACCGGTGCACCCGAAACCCCTTGAGAACCGCTTGAATTACGTGAACATGACGGGCGACACACCGTCACGGATATGACGCTGCTCACGTCCCGAATTCACAGCAACCCTTATCCCGGAAGGAGTTGGAAGGAAGCCATCAATTCGGACAGAAGCCCTAGATACGACGCAGCCGGAGAACCGTCGCATCGAGGTCGCCGCGCAAACCGGTGCGAAGTCCGTGATGCAGCAATACGGCCCCTCGGTGAACTTCGCCCGTTTCGAGGCATTCGTACGACGCCGTCGGGTCAAGTCCGCGCAGCCGCAGGGCCGGGACGGGCTCGCCGTAGTGCTGGGACTGGAGCCAGGCGAGGACCACGGTCTCGTCGCCGAGGACGTACTGCACCGCGCTCTGCCCACCGCGCGGGGGCCGCAGCCGGTAGAGGTCGCCGCGCTGCACCACCGGACGGATCTTCTTGTAGAGCTCCACCCACTCCCCCGCCTCGGCCAGCTCCTCCTCGGTCCACTCCGAGAGGTCGCCGCCGACGCCGAGCACCCCGGCCATGGAGCTGACGAACCGGAACCGCAGCGAGCTCACCCGGCCGTTGAGCTGGGTGTTGGGGCTGTCGGTGACCCAGGCGGCCATCACGCGCGCGGGGTGGATCTGGCTGAAGCCGTGCTGGATGGCGAGCCGGTCCAGCGGGTCGGTGTTGTCGGAGGTCCACACCTGGTCGGTGCGGCTGAGCACCCCGAGGTCGATCCGGCCGCCGCCGCCCGAGCAGGACTCGAAGGCAACAGTCGGGTGGGCCGCCCGCAGCCGGTCCAGCAGGGCGTAGAAGCCGCGCACGTGGTCGACCCAGAGCCGCTGCGGGTAGGGCTCGCCGGGCCAGCCCGCGTCGGTGAAGCAGCGGTTGAAGTCCCACTTCACGTAGTCGATCGGGGCACTCGACAGCAGGGTGTCGAGCTGCTCCCACAGGTACTCCTGGACGTCCTCGCGCGCGAGGTTCAGGATGAGCTGATTGCGGAACTCCGTCCGCTTTCGCCCCTCTTGGTACTGCACCCAGTCGGGGTGGGCGCGGTACAGGTCGCTGTCCGGGTTGACCATCTCCGGCTCGACCCAGATGCCGAACTGCATGCCGAGCGCGTGCACGTAGTCGCCGAGCGGCTTGAGGCCACCGGGGAAGCGGTCGGGGTTGGGCGCCCAGTCGCCGAGCCCGGCCCGGTCGCTGGTGCGGGTGCCGAACCAGCCGTCGTCGACCACGAACAGCTCGACGCCGATCGCCGCGGCCCGCCGGGCGAGCGAGCCCTGCTGCTCCTCGGAGATGTCGAAGGTGGTGGCCTCCCAGGAGTTGAAGAGCACCGGCCGGTCCCGGTCGGCGTCCGGGATGACGTACGCCCGCTGGTAGGCGTGCCAGGCGCGGCTGGCCCCACCGAAGCCGCCGTCGCTCCACAGGCCCGCGAAGACGGGGGTCGTGAAGCTCTCGCCCGCCGCCAGGAGCAGCAGCCCGGAGTCGTCGTAGCCCGCGCCGCCGGTGATCTGCACGCGCGCGTCGGGAAGCTGGGCCACGGCGATCCGCCAGGACCCGGACCAGCCGAGGGCGGTGCCGTAGACCTCGCCACGCTCCTCGGTCGCGTCGGTGTCGAGGGCCACCCACGGCAGGTGCTGGTGCCCGGTGTGGCCGCGGCGGCTGCCGATGACCTTCTCACCGTAGGTGAGGGGGGTCTGCGTCAGCACCGACTCGGCGGCCCAGCGGCCGTGCAGCTGCGAGAGGCGCCAGCCGTCCTCGCGGTCGGGCAGCGTCCAGGTGGCGGAGTCGGCGCGCAGCAGCTCCAGCGGTTCGGTGCCCTGGTTGTCGAGGGTCACCCAGCGCTCCACGACGTCGTCGCGCGTGCGGTAGTGCAGGGTGAGGGCGAGCCCTCCGTCGCGGAACCGCAGCCGCAGTTCGTCGCCCTCGGTGTCGTACGTCTCGAAACTCCACTCGGTGCCCCGGCGCTCCGGCGTGCGCACCGACAGGGCGGGGCGCACGAAGCGGGGGCCACCCTCGACCGGGTACTCCTCGCGGCCGTCGAGCTGGGACTCGAAGGGCCAGTAGTCGGGCAGGGGGCGCACGGCCAGGGCCTCGGCGTCGGCGAGCGCGATGCGCGCACCCCAGTGCAGATGCAGCAGCTCACCGCTGTCGGTGAGATGCAGGGCATAACTGCTGGCCGGTCCGGACAGAACCCACGTACGGCCGTTCTCGGCGATCTCCAGCATCGAGCCCCTCACAGATACGAACAGGTGCCAACAGGTGCACTCAGGCACCAACATCATCAAGTGCCGCGAGGCTGGCTGCAACGCCTGTGGAGAACTCATTACGTGCCCTGTGGACAACTGATTGCCCTACGAATGCATGTCGTATCGTCGAGAGCGTGTCCGCCGGCGAGCAGCGTCGGCGCGGCCCGGCTGGGAGGAGCCCCCGTGACGCAGCAGATCCCGTCGACCGAACCCGAGCTGTCCGGCGTCCGCAACTTCCGGGACGTGGGCGGGCTGCCGACCGAGGACGGCCGGCGGGTGCGGTACGGCGTGCTGTTCCGCAGCGGTCACCTGGCGCACGCGACCGAGGAGGACGCGGCCTTCCTGTCCTCCCTGGGGCTGCACACGATCTTCGACTTCCGCAACGCGGCGGACCAGAAGCTGGAGGGCCCGGACGTCGAGCTGCCGGGCGTGACCAATGTGAACCTCCCGCTGAGCGACCCGGCGGAGGGCACCTGGTTCTGGAAGATGGTGCGCGACGGCGAGATAGACCAGCTGCGCGAGATCCTCGGGGACGGCAAGGCCGCCGCCCGGATGACGGGCTCCTACCGCACCATCGTCAAGGAGCGCACCGCCGAGCACTCCCGGGTGCTGCACTCCCTGGCCGAGGACAGTGTGCCCGCCCTCATGCACTGCGCGGCCGGAAAGGACCGCGCGGGCGTCTCCATAGCGGTGACGCTGCTCGCCCTGGGCGTGGAGCGCGAGGCGATCATCGCCGACTACCTGGAGTCGAACGCCAAGCACCGCCGCTACAAGGTGCGGCGCAGCGGCGACTCGGAGTCGGCCTACTCCCCCGAGGTCATGGAGCTGCTCAGCCCGCTGTTCGAGGCGCGCGCGCAGTATCTGACGGCGGCCTTCGAGACCATCGAGGAGACCTGGGGCGACGTCGGGACCTATCTGGAGCAGGGCCTCGGGCTCACCCCCGAGATCCGCGAGCGGCTGCGGGAGCGGATGCTCGACTGACGTTCACTGGTCGGCGCCGAGTGCGAAGAGCAGGTAGATGAACGCCGCGAAGACGTGCCCCACCGCGAGATAGATGATCAGCCGGATCCACAGGGCGCGGGGGAACTTCTCCTCCATGTCGCTCATGGCGTCTCTCCAGGGGTGGGGCCCAGGCACAGTGCGGCCGTGGGGCTCTGCAACAGGGTGTGGACGAACAGGAGTTCCACGCCGCCCGGGTCCTCGGCGGCGATGCGGTGCGGGGTCAGCGAGTCGAAGTGCGCACTGTCGCCGGCGGCGAGCCGGTGGGTGGTGTCCCCGAGGCGCAGCCGCAGCCGGCCGCGCAGCACGTAGAGCCATTCCTCGCCGGGGTGCACGCGCACGATGTCGCCCTGCGAGCCGTGCGGCACCTGGACGCGCAGCGCCTGCATGCCGCGGCCGGGCGCGCCCGCCTGGACGTACGTCCAGCCGCCCGCAGCGGTCGGTTCCATGTCGGCGGCGCGTACGACGGCGTCCCGGTCGGCGACCGTCTCGCCGAGCAGCTCCGAGACCGTCGTACCGTAGATGCGGGCCAGCGCGAGCAGCATCGGCAGCGAGGGCTGGCGCTGTCCGGTCTCCAGCCGGGAGAGGTGGGCCGGTGACAGCCCCGCGGCGCGCGCCGCGGCCTCCAGGGTGAGGGAGGCGCGGCGACGCAGGTCGCGGAGCTGGGGAGCCACCGAGGGCAGCTCCGTGAAGGCTTCCGGGGAGCTCATGCCTCCATTGAGCCGGAGATTTGCCTCTGCGGCAATTTTCTTGCCTCAGAGGCAAACCCACCTACGGAGGCAGCGGTCAGCGGTTGGCCACCGCCTGCTTCACCAGGGTCTTGCTGAAGTCCCACATCAGCCCGGAGCCGGTGTGGGCGTCGTCCATGACGTCGGTGAAGGCGTCCACGAACCGGTCCACCTCCTTCTCCCCCACGACGAGCGGCGGGATCAGCTTGATCACCTCCAGGTGGTCGCCGGAGACCTGCGTGAGGATCCGGTGCCGCTGGAGCAGCGGGACGACCACCATCTGCGCGAACAGCCCCTTGCGGGCGGCCTGGAGCATGGTCCAGCGGCCGCGCAGCTTGAGCGACTTGGGCTTCCCGAACTCGATCCCGATCATCAGGCCCCGGCCGCGCACGTCGGCGAGCAGCTCGTACTTGTCGACGAGCGCCGCGAGCCGGGACTTCAGCAGATCGCCCGTGCCGCGGGCGTTCGCGACGATCTGCTCGTTCTCCATGACCGACAGCACGGCGAGCCCGGCCGCCATGGCCTGCGCGTTGGAGCCGAAGCTCGCCGAGTGCACCAGCACCCGGTCCATCGACGAGTAGACCTTCTTGAAGATCCAGTCCTTGCCGAGCGTGGCCCCGACCGGGACATAGCCGCCGGAGAGCGCCTTGGCCACGCACACCAGGTCGGGCTCGACGCCCTCCTCGTGCTGGTAGGCGTAGAAGTCCCCGGTACGGCCGAGCCCGGTCTGCACCTCGTCGGCGATGAGCAGCGCCTTGTGCCTGCGCAACAGCTCTTGGGCGGCGCGCAGATAGCCGGGCGGGGCCTCCAGCACACCCTTGCCCTGGATCGGCTCGACGACCAGGGCGGCGACGTCCCCCTTCTTCAACTCCCGTGCCAGGGCGTCGACATCACCGAGGGGTACGGCGGTGTCCGGCAGCAGCGGGGCGAAGCCGTCCCGGAAGCCGGACTCGCCGTTGACCGACAGCGAGCCGGTGGTCAGTCCGTGGAAGGCGTGGTCGCAGTACAGGACCCGCGGCTTCCCGGTGGCGTACCGGGCGAACTTGAGCGCGGTCTCCACCGCCTCGGTGCCGCTGTTGCCGAAGAACACCCGGTCCAGGTGCGGGCTGTGCGTGAGCAGCTTCTCGGCCAGCAGCCCGGGCAGCGGCTGGCAGTCGAAGCGGGTGAGGTCGGCGAGGTCGGCGTCGAGGACGTCGTGCAGCGCCTTGCGGACGACGGGGTGATGACGGCCCAGGCCCATCACCCCGAACCCGGCGAGCATGTCCAGGTAGTCGTTGCCGTCCGCGTCCCAGAAGTACGCGCCCTCGCCACGCTCGTAGACCTTGTCGAAGCCGATCGTGTGGAGCATGCGCGGGAGTTGGTGGTTCAGGTACTTCCCGTGCAGCTCGTAACGCTCGGCTCCGCGCTCGGCCAGGAGTCTGCCGAGGTCGAACTCCGTGGTCATTCAGTCTTCTCCTTGACGAGGGCCTGTTCCTTGACCGCCAGGCTCGCGCTGATCCGTCCCGCCACCTCGACCGGCGTCAGCCCGATGTCGGCGAGCACCTCGCCCCGCTTGGCGTGCGCGAGGAACTGCTCCGGGATCCCGAACCGCCGTACGGGCACGTCGACTTCGGCGTCGCCCAGCGCGAGCGCGACCGCCGAACCGACCCCGGCGGCCCGGCTGTTGTCCTCGACGACGGCCACCAGCCGGTGCTCGGCGGCGAGGCCGGGCAGCGCCGGGTCGACGGGCTTGACCCAACGGGGGTCCACGACCGTGCAGTTGATCCCGCGGGCCTCCAGCAGCTCGGCGGCCTGGAGGCAGACGGGAGCCATGACACCGACGGCGACGAGCAGCACCTCGGGCCGCTCTCCCCGATGCAGCACGTCCATGCCGCCCACGTGGTCGACGGCCGGTACCACGGGTCCCACCGACTCCTTCGGGAACCGCACCAGAGTCGGCGCGTCGTCCACCGCGACCGCTTCCCGTAGCTGCGCCCGCAGTTGGTCGGCGTCGCGCGGCGCGGCGATCCTGAGGCCAGGGACCACCTGGAGGATCGACATGTCCCACATGCCGTTGTGGGAGGCGCCGTCGACACCGGTGACCCCGGCCCGGTCCAGGACGAAGGTGACCCCGCAGCGGTGCAGGGCGACGTCCATCAGCAGCTGGTCGAAGGCGCGGTTGAGGAAGGTCGCGTATACGGCGACGACCGGGTGCAGCCCGCCCGTCGCGAGGCCGGCCGCGGAGACCGCCGCGTGCTGCTCGGCGATGCCGACGTCCCAGACCCGGTCGGGGAACCGCTCCGCGAACTTCCCGAGCCCCACCGGGTGGAGCATGGCCGCCGTGATCGCGACGACGTCCTCCCGCTCCTCCCCGATGGCGACGATCTCGTCGCCGAACACCGAGGTCCAGGAGGGGCTGGCGGCCGGCGTGAGCGGCTCGCAGGTGAGGGGGTCCATCACACCGACGGTGTGGAAGTGGTCCTCCTCGTGCGCGAGGGCGGGCTCGTACCCGCGCCCCTTCTCGGTCAGACAGTGCACGAGCACCGGCCCGTGGAAACGTTTCGCGCGCCTGAGCGCCGACTCGACGGCCCCGATGTCGTGTCCGTCGATCGGGCCGACGTACTTCAGCCCCAGGTCCTCGAACATGCCCTGCGGGGCGAAGGCGTCCTTGAAGCCCTTCTTCGCGCCGTGCAGGGACTCGTAGATGGTGTTGCCGACGACCGGCGTGCGCAGCAGCACGCCCTTGCCCCAGGCGAGCACCTTCTCGTACGAGTCCGTGGTGCGCAGGGTGGCCAGGTGGTTGGCGAGGCCGCCGATGGTCGGCGCGTAGGACCGCTCGTTGTCGTTGACGACGATGATCAGCGGCCGGTCCTTGGCGGCCGCGATGTTGTTGAGCGCCTCCCAGGCCATTCCGCCGGTGAGCGCCCCGTCGCCGATCACCGCGACGACATGGCCCTTCTCGCCCTGCACCTGGCGGGCCTTGGCGAGTCCGTCGGCCCAGCCGAGCGCCGTGGAGGCGTGGCTGTTCTCGACGATGTCGTGCTCGGACTCCTCGCGGGAGGGGTAACCGGACAGACCACCCTTGCCGCGCAGCTTGGAGAAGTCCTGACGACCCGTCAGGAGCTTGTGGACATAGCTCTGGTGGCCGGTGTCCCACACGATGCGGTCCACCGGTGACTCGAAGACCCGGTGGAGCGCGACGGACAGCTCGACCACCCCCAGATTGGGCCCGAGGTGCCCTCCGGTCCTGGCGACCGCGTGTACCAGGAACTCCCTTATCTCTTCCGACAGTTCACCGAGATCCGCCTCGGACAGCGCCTTAAGGTCGCGTGGTCCCCGGATGTTCTCCAGAATGGTCACGCTCGGGCCCCCTTCGGTCCGTGCTGTTCAACTCACGGTGACGGCCGGCTCCCCCGACGCGACGCCGTCCTGTTCCATCTGTTCGGCGATCTTCATCGCCTCTTCGATGAGGGTCTCCACGATCTTCGACTCGGGTACGGTCTTGATGACCTCGCCCTTGACGAAGATCTGTCCCTTGCCGTTGCCGGAGGCGACCCCGAGGTCGGCCTCCCGCGCCTCGCCGGGACCGTTGACCACACACCCCATCACCGCGACCCGCAGGGGCACTTCCATGCCCTCCAGGCCCGCCGTGACCTCGTCGGCCAGCTTGTAGACGTCGACCTGTGCCCGCCCGCAGGACGGACACGAGACGATCTCCAGGCGCCGCTGCCGCAGGTTCAGCGACTCCAGGATCTGGATGCCGACCTTGACCTCCTCGGCGGGCGGGGCGGACAGCGAGACCCGGATGGTGTCGCCGATGCCCCGGGACAGCAACGCCCCGAAGGCGACAGCCGACTTGATGGTCCCCTGGAAGGCGGGGCCGGCCTCGGTGACGCCCAAGTGCAGCGGGTAGTCGCACTGTTCGGCCAGCTGCTGGTACGCGCTGACCATCACCACGGGGTCGTTGTGCTTGACGGAGATCTTGATGTCCCGGAAGTCGTGCTCCTCGAAGAGGGACGCCTCCCACAACGCGCTCTCCACCAGGGCCTCGGGAGTCGCCTTGCCGTACTTCTGGAGCAACCGCCGGTCCAGCGAACCGGCGTTGACCCCGATCCGGATCGGCGTGCCGTGATCGCGGGCGGCCCGCGCGATCTCCTTGACCTTGTCGTCGAACTGCTTGATGTTGCCGGGATTGACGCGTACGGCGGCGCAGCCGGCCTCGATCGCCGCGAACACGTACTTGGGCTGGAAGTGAATGTCCGCGATCACCGGGATCTGCGACTTCCTCGCGATGGTCGCCAGCGCGTCCGCGTCGTCCTGCGTGGGGCAGGCGACGCGGACGATCTGGCAGCCGGACGCGGTGAGTTCGGCGATCTGCTGGAGGGTCGCGCCGATGTCCGACGTACGGGTCGTCGTCATCGACTGCACCGACACCGGGGCCCCGCCCCCGACCGCCACCGGACCGACCATGATCTGCCGCGACACGCGCCGCTCGGCGATCGGCCGGACCGGTACCTCGGGGACGCCCAGGGGGATGGCGGTCATGCCGTCACTCCCGGTTGCCCGCGACGGTCTCGCGCATGGCCCGCAGGGACTCCTTGAGCGAGCCCATGGTGGCGAGGACGGCGGTCGGCTCGTAGCCGCAGTGCGCCATGCAGTTGGCGCAGCGCGGGTCCTTGCCGCGGCCGTACTTGTCCCAGTCGGTCTCCTCGATGAGTTCGCGGTACGTCGGCACGTACCCGTCGCTCATCAGGTAGCAGGGGCGCTGCCAGCCGAAGAGGGAGTAGTTCGGGATCGCCCAGGCGGTGCAGGGGAAGTCGGCCTTGCCCTCCAGGAAGTCCAGGAAGAGCGGCGAGTGGTTGAAGCGCCACTTGCGCCGGTTGCCGCCCGCGAAGGCCTTCTTGAACAGCTCACGGGTCTGCTCCACGCCCAGGAAGTGCTCCTGGTCGGGCGCCTTCTCGTAGGCGTAGGCGGGCGAGATCATCATCTCGTCGACCTTGAGGTCGTCGTTGAGGAAGTTGAGCACCTCGATGACGGTCTGCGGGGTGTCGGTGTTGAAGAAGGTCGAGTTGGTGGTGACCCGGAAGCCGCGCCGCTGAGCCTCCTTGATCGCCGCGACCGCCTCGTCGAAGACGCCCTCCTTCGCCACCGACTCGTCGTGCCGCTCACGCAGCCCGTCGATGTGCACGGCGAAGGCGAAGTACGGGGAGGGCTTGAACTTGTCGAGCTTCTTGCGCAGCAGCATCGCGTTGGTGCAGAGGAAGATGTACTTCTTCTTCGCCACCAACTGCCGGACGATCTCGTCGATCTGAGGGTGCATCAGCGGTTCTCCGCCGGCGATGGACACCATCGGCGCACCGGACTCAAGCACCGCCCCGACGGCCTGCGCCACCGGCATGCGCTGCTTCAGCACCCCGGCCGGGTGCTGGATCTTGCCGCAGCCCTCGCATTTGAGGTTGCACGCGAAGAGGGGTTCCAGCTCCACGATCAGCGGGAACTTGTCCCGCTTGCGGAGCTTCTGTTCGGCCAAGTATGTAGCGACCTTGATGGACTGACGCAGCGGCATGGCCATCTGGCTCACCTCCTGGGGAGCAGCAAGGAACGGTGCCATTCGTAGAAAGCCGGAAGTACGGAACGAAGGACGCGGAAGGCTGATATTCCACCGCGCACCGTGCCGATACGGACGAGTTCATGTTGTGGAGCGTCCACGACCACCCGGACGGCCGCAACGGGGCGCTCGCCCGCGCGCACGGCGCTCAGAAGCGTGGCCGCGGACTCCATGTCGACCGCGATCGCGCCGGTGCTGAGCAGGTCCGCCCGCTCATGGCCGCGGACGATGTGATCGGAGCCGACGAGCGGTCCGGTATGCACGGTGCATCCCGGTACGGCCCTTACGAGCTCCTTGACGAGTAGGTCGCTTTCCGCACACGGAACGGTTCCGCCCGGATCGCGGGTCTCCTCGGCGACCACCAGATCGCCGGGGCGCATGCCGGGGGCGAGCCCCGCACAGAACCCACTGGCGAGTACGGCGGCTCCTCGGAGCGCGGGCTCGGCCAGGGCCCGGGAGACGGCCCGCTCGGCCGCCGCGGGCCCCATACCCGTCTTCAGCACGGTGACGGGCCCGCCCCGTTTGCCCGTACGCAGGGCCAGTCGCTCGATGCCGAGCGCACAGGCGATCAGCAGCGGGACCGGAGCGGGCCGGGTGCTCATCAGCGTTCCCCACCTCCGGAAGCGCCCGCCGCGGCTCCCGAGACACCCGTCCCCGTCCCGGAGAACGGCTCTCCATGGACGTAACGCCCGAGCGCCGTCAGCGGGAACACCTGCCGGTACAGGTGGTAGTTGATGGAGAAGTCCCACGGGAAGCCCGTCCCGGTGAAGTAGGGCTCGTCCCAGGAGCCGTCCTCGCGCTGGGTGCTCGCGAGCCACTCGACGCCCCGCTCGACGGCCTTGGAATCCCGCTCCCCCGCCGCCAGCAGCGCCATCAGCGCCCAGCCGGTCTGTGAGGCGGTGGAGGCCCCGCGGCCGCTCCACTCCTTGACGTACTTGTAGGAGCGCAGGTCCTCGCCCCAGCCGCCGTCGTCGTTCTGCACCTTCTCCAGCCAGGCCACGGCGCGCCGGATCGCCGGGTGCGAGGCGGGGAAGCCGGCCGCGACGAGGGCGGGGACGACGGACCCCGTGCCGTACACGTAGTTGACGCCCCAGCGCCCGAACCACGAGCCGTCCGGCTCCTGTTCGGCGAGCAGCCACTCGATGCCGCGCCGGGTGCGCGGGTCGTGGGCGAGGCCCTCGACGGCGAGCATCTCGACGACGTGCGCGGTGACGTCGGCGGACGGCGGGTCGATGACCTCGCCGAAGTCGCAGAACGGCAGCCGGTTGGGGAACGGACTGGTGTTGTCGACGTCGAAGGCGCCCCAGGCGCCGTTCTTCGACTGCATCCCGAGGTTCCAGCGCACCCCGCGCCCGATGGCCTTCTCGACCCGCTCGGGGTCGTGGTGGCGGACCCGGCGCAGGGCGAGGACGACCTCGGCGGTGTCGTCGATGTCGGGGTAGTTGTCGTTGTGGAACTCGAACGCCCATCCGCCGGGCGGGAGTTGAGGCCGCTTCACGGCCCAGTCGCCGGGCCGCACGATCTCCTCGCCGAGCATCCAGTCGGCGGCCTTGACCAGTTGGGGATGGTCGGCGGGCACGCCCGCGTCGGCGAGGGCGATGGTCGCGAGGCAGGTGTCCCACACCGGCGACTGGCAGGCCTCGATCATCCGGGCCCCGTCCTCGCGCCAGATGGCGAAGCGGTCCAGGGACTCCAACCCGGCGCGCATGACCGGGTGTTCGAGGTCGTAGCCCAGCAGGTGGAGCGCGATCACCGAGTACACGGCCGGGGGCTGGATGCCGCCCCAGCAGCCGTCGTTCTCCTGCCGCTCGATGATCCAGCGGGCGGCGGTGTTCATGGCCGCCCTGCGCAGCCTGCGCGGCACGACCTTGCGCAGCTGGTGCAGTCCCTTGTCGAGCCGCTGGAACGCGCCGTCCCAACTCGCCACCGGGGCAAGCGGCTTGGCAGGGTTCGGGTCGGCCGGGTCGGCGTGCAGCTCGTCGAGGGCGAAGGGCGCGGGCCGTACCGGCCGCTTCGCGGAGACGATCGTCAGCGGGACGATGGTCTGCCGGGCCCAGCACCCGAAGTCGTAGATGTTGAGCGGGACCCACTTGGGGAAGTAGATGAGCTCCGGCGGGAGTTCGGGCAGGTCCTCCCACTTCCACCAGCCGAACAGCGCGAGCCAGATCCGGGTGAAGACCCGCGCGGAGGCGATGCCGCCCCGCTCACGGATCCACGCGGAGGCCTTCGCCATGTGCGGGGCGTCCGGCGCGTCGCCGTTCAGCCGGAGGGCGACGTACGCCTCGATGGTGGTGGAGAGTTCGCCGGGTCCGCCGTAGAAGGAGGCCCAGGTGCCGTCCTCGCGTTGCTCGCCGCGGATGAACAGGGCGGCGGCACGGGTGGTGGACTCGTCACGGATGCCCAGGAACTGACGGAGCAGCAGATCCTCGGCGTCCATGGTCACATTGGTTTCCAGATCGCCCTTCCACCAACCCTGCGCGTCCTGTCGGGCGAGCAGGAAGTCGGTGGCGCGCCGGACCGCGCGTACGGCGGCTTCTTGTACCCCGGTCGCCACGGGGGTGCGGATGTCGGTTTCGCTGGCCGCGGCGGCACGGGGCGGCAGGGCCCCGGTGCTTCCGTCGGTCGTCGCTGTCATGGCTTCCCCTTCGTGCAGTGTGCAATGTGGTGCTCTGCTGTGGGTCCGCCGTCGGCCGGTACTCGTGCGTGCGCGGTACCGGCCGGCGACTACGCGAGGGCTATTCGACCGATAGTGATCATCTCTTCCGTACGACGACGAAGTCGGCGAGCGCCGTGAACCGCGCCCGTACCCGGTCGGGCATGTCGATGGCGTCGAGCGCCTCGATGGCGACGGTGTGCTGGCGGCGGGCCTCGGCGGCCGTCCAGTCGCGGCCGCCCGCCTCCTCGATCAGGGCGGCGCGCAGGGCGAACTCCTCCTCGGAGAAGTTCTCGAAGTCGCTGGCCTTGGCGTCCGCGGCGAGGATCTCGCCGAGGCGGTCGGAGGCGGGACCGTGCGCCGCGAGGGCGGCCACGACCGGCAGGGACTTCTTGCGCTGGCGCAGGTCGCTCCAGGTCTGCTTGCCGGTGGAGACCGGGTCGCCCCAGATGCCGAGCAGGTCGTCGACGGCCTGGAAGGCGAGGCCGAGGTGGTAGCCGTACTTCTCCAGGGTGTCGGCGGTCCGGTCGTCGGCGCCGCCGAGCACCGCGCCGATGGAGGAGGCGCAGGCGAGCAGGGCGCCGGTCTTGTTGCCCTCCATCTCCAGGCACTCCTCGACGCTGACGCGGTCGCGGTGCTCGTAGGAGATGTCCTGGGCCTGGCCGTCGATGAGGGCGCGGGTGGCGGTGGTGAGGCGGCGGGTGGCGCGGCCGGCCTCGACGGTGCCGAGTTCCAGCAGGACCTCATTAGCGAGGGCGAACAGGGCGTCGCCGACCAGGATGGCCTGGGCGGGGCCGTGCACCTTCCACACGGTGTCGCGGTGGCGGCGCTGCTCGTCGCCGTCCATCAGGTCGTCGTGCAGGAGCGAGAAGTTGTGGACCAGCTCGACGGCGACCGCGCCGGGGACGCCGGTCTCGGGCGCGGCACCGGTGACCTCGGCCGAGAGCACCGCGAGGGCGGGGCGCACGGCCTTGCCGCCGTCGCCGTCGGCGGGGTTGCCCTGGGCGTCGATCCAGCCGAAGTGGTAGGCGGAAACGGTGTCCATCGGGGGCGCGAGACGGTCCACGGCCGCCTTCAGCACCGGAGTGGCCAGGGTCCGGCCGCGCTCCAGGAGCGCGGTCACGTCCACCGCGGACCTCGCAGCGGCCTTCTCGGCCGGGGGCACAGTGGGCACAGTCTCTCCTCTTGTTGCGGTACCGGAGGTGCTGGGGCCTGTCGCGCCGTGCTGATCGAGCATCACGCCGCCTCCTCGAACTCGAAGAGACGGGCGGGGCGGGGCCGGCCCAGGGCGGTGAGGGCGGCGTCCGCCGCGCTCACCCCACTGCGGACCGCACTCTCCATGGTCGCGGGCCACCCTGTGGCGGTCCACGCGCCGGCCAGGTACAGGCCGGGGGCTTTCGTACGGGCGCCGGGCCGCAGCCGTCCGACACCGGGGGTGGGAGCGAACGTCGCCGTGCGCTCCCTGGTCACGAAGAAGTCCTTCACCTCGGCGCCGCGCGCGAGCGGCAGCAGCCGCTCCAGCTCGGGGAGGTAGCGCTCGCGCAGTTCGGCGACCGGTGTGTCGATCTCGTCGTGCGCGGCCGACTGGGACAGGGCGAGGTACTGGCCCTCGCGCAGTCCGGAGGCGTCGGTGCGGTCGAAGACCCACTGCACCGGGGTGCCGAGGGCGGCGAAGAACGGCTTGTCGAGGACCTGGCGGTCGTAGACCACATGCACGTTGAGGATCGGCGCGGTGCCGATCGCCCGGAGATTTTCCGGGGCGTCGAGCGCCCCCTCGGGCAGCAGGTCAGCGGCCTCGCCTTGGGCCACGGCGAGCACCACCGCGTCCGCGCGGAGCGTCTCGCCGGGAACCTGAACGCTCCAAGTGCCGTTCTCGTCAGTAGAGATGGAGGTGACGCGTGTACGGACCTCGGTACGCACGCCCGCGGAGTCGAGCGCCTTGCGGGCCAGCCTGTCGTGCAGTTCACCCAGCGGGACATGGGCCCAGCCGATGTCGGCCGCGCCCGGGTCGGACAGCAGACCGGTCTTGAACACCATCGCGGCGAGCCCCAGCGAGGCGTCGCCCGCGACCGCGTTGAGGGTGGCGACCCCGACCAGGTCCCACAGGGCCTCGACGGCACGCGCCGACTGACCGTGCGCGGTCAGCCAGCTACCGAAGTCCTGTGCGTCCAGGCTCGGATCGGCGAGGTCGAGCCCCTTGAGCGCGAGCGCGGCACGCCCCACCTTGGCCCGTTCGGCGAGCGAGAGATGCGGATACGTCGCGAGGCTGCGCCCCAGATGCAGGGGCACCGGCAGCGCGTCGCGCCGCAGTCTGCCGAGCCGTCGGCCCGCGGGCCGGGCCACGTCGAGAACGGGCACGTCGAGACGATCCTGCAAGGGCGCCAGCGCCGTCCCCTCGATGCGGTCGAGGAACCAGCGGTAGGCGGTGCAGCACCGCAGGTAGACATGCTGTCCGTTGTCGACGGTCAGGTCGCCGCGCTGGAAGGAGAAGGCGAGCCCGCCCAGGCGCGGCCGGCCTTCGAGCAGGGTGACGCGGACACCCGCGTCCGCGAGCGCGAGCGCGGCGGTGATGCCGGCGAGCCCGCCGCCGATCACGACGGCGTCCCGCCCGGGCCTGCTGCCCTCGGTCATCGCGCACCCTCCCCTGGACGGCCGGCTGTCGCAGTCAGGGACGCCGTCCCCACCCGGAGGGTTGCGTGCCACTTTTCTCCGGCGGCATCACCTTGGACCGAATTGTCCACGCCGTCCATCAGGCGCGCCTCCTGACGGTCCGCCGGGTGACATGGCGGGCGTCCAGACCGGACAGACCGCGCACGGCGACGTACGCCTTCTCGCGTCCCGGCAGGGAGACCCGGCCGCGCAGGACGGCCTCCGGGTCGCGCTCGATGCGGTCGAGCAGCCGCAGGTAGATGCCGGCCATGGCGGCGACGCAGGCGCCGCTGCGCCGGTCGAGCATGGGGAGCAGCCGGTAGCCCTCGGCGAAAAGGGCGCGGGCCCGTCGCACTTCGAAGTGGACGAGGCCCGCGAAGTCGGCGCCCTCCGGTGGTTTCGGCCCGTCGAACCCGGCCGAGCAGCCGAACTTCGCGAGGTCGTCGGAGGGCAGGTAGACGCGTCCGCCCTCGGCGTCCTCGCGGACGTCCCGGAGGATGTTGGTGAGCTGGAGCGCGAGCCCCAGCGTGTCGGCGTACTCCGGGGCGCGTTCGGCGCCGCGCGCGCCGGCTTCGGTGCCGAACACGCCGAGTGAGAGCCGGCCGATGGCGCCCGCCACACAGCGGCAGTACACCTTCAGGTCGTCCCAGGTCTCGTAGGCCTCGCCGCGGACGTCCATCAGGACGCCGTCGATCAGCTCGTCCAGGCCGCCCAGCGGGATCGGGAACACCTCGGCGGCGTGGGCGAGCGCGACGGCGACCGGGTCGGTGTCGTCCTCCTCGACCTCCCCCGCACGCACCCGGGCCAGCATCGCCCGGGTCTCCTCGAGTCTCACGGCCTTGACGTCGTCCGCCAGCGGGCCGTCACCGATGTCGTCGACGCGTCGTGAGAACGCGTACAGCGCCGACATGGCCCGGCGCTTGGACGTGGGCAGCAGTCGGATGCCGTACGCGAAGTTACGGGCCTGCTGTCCGGTGACGGTCTCGCAGTAGCTGTAGGCGGCGAGTACCGGTGCGGACACGTGCGGCGATGACTCCACGGTCCGGATCACCCCTCTCCTCGCAGAGTGACGCCCACCTCGCGCAGCAGTCGGAGCTTGCCGGGCTTGGGCGGGCCGGGAAGTACGTCGTATTCGGCGGCGGCGATCGCGTGGATCGCCGCCCTTCCCCCCGCCACGAAACCCGCGAGCAGCAGCTTCAGCCTGCCGTGGACGCTACCCACCAGGGGGGCGCCTTCATTCAGGAGGTCGCGGGCGCGTTGTGCTTCATATGCAACCAGTGCGCGCACCGATGCGCCCGCGGTTTTCGTGGCGAGATCCGCCTCCTGGACATGAAAGCGCTTCATGTCCGCGGCGGGCAGGTAGATGCGGTCGCGGCCGAGGTCCTCGGCGACGTCCTGGAGGTGTTCGACGATCTGGAGGGCCGTGCAGACCGCGTCGGAGAGCCGGATCCGCTCGGGGGTCGAGGTGCCGGTGACGGCGAGCACGAGACGGCCGACGGGGTTGGCGGACAGCTCGCAGTAGGCGAGCAGGCCGTCGTAGGTCTCGTAGCGGGTGACGAGCTGGTCCTGACGGTTGGCGGCGATCAGGCCGAGGAAGGGCTCGGGGGTCAGCGCGCGGCGCCGGACGGTCGGCTGGAGGCGGCGCAGCAAGGGGTGGCGCGGGGTGCCGTCGAACACGCGCTTCAGGTCCTCCTCGAAGGCGTCGAGCAGGACCAGCCGGTCCTCAGCGGCCTCGGGCGCGACTCCCAGCAGCTCGGCGTCGGCGCCGCCGGGGGCCAGGTCGCCGTCGCCGATGTCGTCGACGAGGCGGGCGAAGCCGTAGACCGCCATCAGGTCGGCGCGCCAGTCCCCCGGCAGGAAGAAGGGGGCCACGGGGAAGTTCTCCGCCGCGGCCTTGTCGAGCGTTCCGCGCTCCGTCTCGTCGGGGCGCGTCGTGCCGGTTCCCGTCATCGCCGCCTGCCCGGGACGGGGAGGGCACGTGCTGCGCTGAGCTGGGGAGTCTCCGTAGCCATCGCCGTCACATCTCCCGTTCTACACCGCAGACCCAATACACACTATTTCGGACACGCCGCCCGGCCGTCCGCGCGGCGTCCCCGTGTGCGGGTGTCGCGCATTATCGCCCCACTTGCCGCGATTCAGCACCGGTACAGCTTACGTTGTACAACGCGCCGAGGATCGTCGGGGTGTCCTGCACATCACAACAACACTTCGATTGGCCCCAAGATTCCTACGGGGCGCCGAAGTTGACGTTTCCTTTGCAGACGCGGGGCCCCGCCGGAGCAGTTCCGGCGGGGCCCTGGGAAGCCGGGCGGTCTTTTTCGTCCGGGGCGGGGTGGACTACTTGCCCGTGAACTTCTCGTACTCCTTGATGACCTCGTCGGTCGGGCCGTCCATGCGCAGCTCGCCGCGCTCCAGCCACAGGACGCGGTTGCAGGTGTCACGGATCGACTTGTTGTTGTGGCTGACCAGAAACACCGTGCCGGCCTCCTTGCGGAGTTCCCGGATCCGTTCCTCGGAGCGCTTCTGGAACTTGCGGTCGCCGGTGGCGAGGGCCTCGTCGATCATCAGGACGTCGTGGTCCTTGGCGGCCGCGATGGAAAAGCGCAGA
Source organism: Streptomyces sp. NPDC047072 (assembly GCF_040643855.1). Taxonomy (NCBI): domain Bacteria; kingdom Bacillati; phylum Actinomycetota; class Actinomycetes; order Kitasatosporales; family Streptomycetaceae; genus Streptomyces; species Streptomyces sp. NPDC047072. Next base: position 86,885 of record NZ_JBEYVC010000015.1, read on the forward strand.
CGGGCCGCCATGCCGGAGGAATAGGTGCGCATCGGAAGGGTGATGAAGTCGCCCTTCTCGTTGATCCCGGAGAAGTCGACGATCTCCTCGTAGCGCTCCTTGATCTGCTCGCGGGACATGCCCATGGCGAGCCCGCCCAATATGACGTTCCGCTCGCCCGTGAGGTCGTTCATCAGGGCCGCGTTCACTCCGAGGAGGGAGGGCTGGCCGTGGGTGTAGACGCGGCCGCTCTCGGCGGGCAGCAGGCCGGCGATGGCACGCAGCAGGGTCGACTTCCCGGAACCGTTGGAGCCGATCAGACCGACCGCCTCGCCCTTGTACGCGGTGAAGGAGACGCCCCGCACGGCGTGCACCTTGCGCACGCCCCGCTCCTCGCCGCGCTTGAGGATCCGGCTCAGGGCGGCGGTCGCGCTGCCCTTGCCGGTCTTCGCGCCGTTGACGCGGTAGACGATGTGCAGGTCGTCGGCGATGACGGTGGGGATCTGCGCGTCCTGGATGTCCTCAGCCACGGCCGTACCTCTCCTCAGCCTTCCAGAAGTAGACGAAGCCGCCGAGCGCGAAGAGCGCGGCCCAGCCGCCGGCGGCCGCCCAGACGTGGTCGGGCAGGTTCTCGGAGCCGTAGTCGTCGAGCAGCGCGAAGCGCATCAGGTCCATGTAGATGGCCGCCGGGTTCCACTGCAGGACGGTGGCCACCCACTGCGGCTTGTCGGCCAGCATGACCGGGATGGAGAACATCACGCCGGAGGCGTACATCCAGGTGCGCATCACGAACGGCATGAGCTGCGCCAGGTCGGGGGTCTTGGCGCCCGCGCGGGCCATGATCAGCGCGAGGCCGGTGTTGAAGAGGAACTGCAGGGCCAGCACCGGCACGATCAGCGCCCAGGACAGGTCCGGGTAGTGGCCGAAGCCGACCGCCACCGCGAACAGCACGACCATGGAGAACAGCAGCTGCTGGAGCTGCTGGAGCGCGAAGGAGACCGGCAGGGAGGCGCGCGGGAAGTGCAGCGCGCGCACCAGGCCGAGGTTGCCGGAAATGGCGCGCACCCCCGCCATGACCGAGCTCTGCGTGAAGGTGAACACGAAGACGCCCGTGACCAGGAACGGGATGTAGACGTCCTTCGACATGCCCCGGCTGGCGTTCAGGATGACGCCGAAGATGAAGAAGTACACCGCCGCGTTGAGCAGCGGGGTGGCCACCTGCCACAGCTGGCCGAGCTTGGCCTGGCTGTACTGGGCGGTCAGCTTCGCCCGCGAGAACGCGAGGATGAAGTGACGCCGGTCCCAGAGCTGGCGGACGTAGTCGACGAGGGAGGGGCGGGCGCCGCTCACGGCGAGCCCGTACTTGGCGGCGAGCTGCGCCGCCGTGAGGCCCTCGTCGGGCGACCTGGGCGCGCTCACCGCGACCGGGCCGTCATGCGTTGTCTCACTCACTGGTGGTTGGCTTTCGTCTTCGAGATGCTTTGCCGGTGCCGGCAGGGCATGAGCAGGGGGCCGCGGTGCGGCCCGGGTGCTCTCGGATACGAGCTTGTCAGATGACCGGGGGCCGGCCCAGTCGAGTCAGCCGCCACACCGTACGCCACTTCATGGGCCGGCGCGGACCGCACGAGGTGCTCCAGCCCTCCCGGAAGCCCCCGAACCAGGCTTTGAGGGCGGGACGCGAGGGACGGCGCAGCAGGGTCAGGAGCAGCCAGACGCCGAGGTAGACCGGCACCAGGGGCGCGGGCAGGTTGCGGCGGGCGAGCCAGACGCGGTTGCGGGCGACCATGCGGTGGTAGACCGCGTGCCGCGAGGGCGCGGTCGTGGGGTGGTACAGCACCATGTCGGCCCGGTAGTCGATCATCCAGCCCGCGTCGAGGGCTCGCCATGCAAGGTCGGTTTCCTCGTGGGCGTAGAAGAATGCGTCCGGCAGGCCGCCGACTTCGGCGAGGACCCGGGTGCGGACGGCGTTGGCGCCGCCGAGGAAGGTGGTGACCCGGGAGGAGCGCATCGGGTCGGAGGCGCGCAGCCGCGGGACGTGACGGCGCTGGGTGACGCCGGTCTCGGGGTCGGCGATGCGGAAGCTGACGATGCCGAGCTCGGGGTCCTCGGCGAACGCCTCCCGGCACAGCTCGGCGGTGTCGTGGTTCGGCAGGAGGCCGTCGTCGTCGAGGAACATCAGGATGTCGACGTCGCGGCCGCCGGCGCCGAAGGCCTCGATGCCGACGTTGCGGCCGCCGGGGATCCCGAGGTTCTCCGGCAGCTCGATGGTGCGGACACCGTCGGGGACGTCCGGGACGGGCGAGCCGTTGCCGACGACGACCACCTCGACTCGGTCGCCGTCCTGCTTGGCGACCGAGTCGAGCAGGGCCCGCAGTTCCTCGGGGCGGTTGCCCATGGTGATGATCACCGCGCCGACCTTCATGCCCGTGCTCACTTCAGCCTGCTGGAGGCCAGGATCGACACGAGGTGCAGGAGGGTCTGGAGGAGCGCGATGCCGGCGAGCACCGCGACACCGAGCCGGGAGAAGAAGAGGTCGCCGCGCGCCTGGTCGGCGATGGCGAGGACCAGGATCAGCAGGGACGCCTCGATGCCGAGGATCAGCCGGTGGAACTTGAGAAGGGCGGCGGCCTTGCGGGCCAGCGCCATGCCGGAGGAGCGCATCTCGGACGCCGACTCCTGGACCGGCGGCTTGCCCGTCTGGTGGCGGGCGACGCCCACCAGGTCGGTCTCGGCCTTGATGAGGATCGCGCCGAGCGCGGCGAGCGTGCCGAGGAAGGCCCACAGCCAGTCGATACGGCCGCTGCCGAACAGGTCGGCGGCGCGCAGCCCGAAGCCGACGAGCACGGCGGCGTCGGTGAGGTAGGCGCCGACGCGGTCCAGGTAGACGCCGTTGAGGGAGTACTGCTTCTTCCAGCGCGCGATCTCGCCGTCGACGCAGTCCAGCAGCAGGTACATCTGGACGCAGACGACACCGAGGACGGCCCCCGGGATCCCCGGCACGAGGAGTGCCGGGGCCGCGAGGACACCGAAGACGGTCATCAGATACGTGAGCTGGTTGGGCGTGACCCTGGTGTTCACCAGGTAGCGGTCCACCCGCAGGGACACCTCACGCATGTAGAGGCGTCCCATCCAGTGCTCACCGCTGCGCCGGTCCTTGACCCCTGCGGGGTGCACGACCGGGCGGAGTTCAGCTACCGATGGCCTTGACATAGTCGGCGTAGATGTCCTTGATCTGGTCGGTCTTGAGGTCGAGGTGTTCGAGGATCGTGTAACGGCCGGGGCGGGTCTGCGGCGCGTACTCCACGGCGCGGACGAACTCCGCCGTGGTGAAGCCGATCTCCTCCGGCAGCACCGGCAGTCCGTGCCGGCGCAGTACTTCGGTCATGTACCCGGCCTCCTCGTGCGCTCCGCGCAGGTACATCGCGAAGGCGGCACCGAGCCCGCACTGCTCGCCGTGGGCGGCGGCGCGCTTGGGGTAGAGGAGGTCGAAGGCGTGGTTGATCTCGTGGCAGGCGCCGGAGGACGGGCGGGAGTCGCCCGACACCGACATGGCGATACCGGTCAGGACCAGCGCCTCGGCGAGGACCTGGAGGAAGCCGTCGTCGCCGACGCCGCCCGGGTGCCGGAGCACCGCCTCGCCGGCCTGCCGGGCCATGGCGGCGGCGAGACCGTCGATCTTCTCGCCCTTGATCCGGTTGGCCAGCTCCCAGTCCGCGACCGCGGAGATGTTGGAGATGGCGTCGCCGATGCCGGAGCGCACGAAGCGGACGGGCGCCTCTCGGATGACGTTGAGGTCGATGACCACCGCGATCGGGTTCGGCACGCCGTACGAGCCGCGGCCCGCGTCGTTGTCGAGGGTGGCGACCGGGGAGCACAGGCCGTCGTGGGCGAGGTTGGTGGCGACGGCGACCAGCGGGAGTCCGACCCGGGCCGCCGCGAACTTCGCGCAGTCGATGATCTTCCCGCCGCCGAGTCCCACGACGGCGTCGAAGTGGCCGGCCTTTATGTCGCTCGCCAGCCGCACCGCGTCGTCGATGGTGCCGCCGCCGACCTCGTACCAGGTGGCCCCGGGCAGGGTCGGCTCCAGCCGCCGCCGCAGCCGCGCCCCGGAGCCGCCGCTTACGGCGATGGCGAGCTTGCCGGAGTGCGAGATCCGTTCGTCGGCGAGGACGCAGGCCAGGTCGTCGAGGGCACCCGGGCGGATGTCCACGACCACCGGCGAGGGAATCAGCCGGGTCAGTACTGGCACGCGATCTCCCGTCCGCGGGCGAGATCGTCGTGGTTGTCGATCTCCACCCACTTGACGTCGCCGATCGGCGCCACGTCGATCCGGAAGCCGCGGTTCACGAGCTCCTGGTAGCCGTGCTCGTAGAACTGCTGCGGGTCGGTCTCCCAGACCGTCTTCAGGGCGTCGGCCAGCTCGGGGGCGGCGTCGCCCTCGATGAGCGTCACGCCGATGTACTCGCCGGTCGCCTCGGCCGGGTCCATCAGCTTGGTGATCTTCGTCATGCCCTTCTCGGGGTCGACGACGACCTTCATCTCCTCGTCGGCCAGCGACTTCACCATGTCCAGCGCGAGGATGATCCGCTTGCCCTCACCACGGGCGGCGAGCAGTGTCTTCTCGACGGAGACCGGGTGGACGGTGTCGCCGTTGGCGAGGATCACGCCGTCCTTGAGGGCGTCCCGGCCGCACCACAGGGAGTAGGCGTTGTTCCACTCCTCGGCCTTGTCGTTGTCGATGAGGGTGAGCTTGAGGCCGTACTTCGCCTCCAGCGCCGCCTTGCGCTCGTAGACGGCCTCCTTGCGGTAGCCGACGATGATGCCGACCTCGGTCAGCCCGATCTCGGCGAAGTTGGCGAGAGTGAGGTCGAGAACCGTCGGTTCGCCCTCTATGCCCGCGGGGCCCACCGGCACCAGAGCCTTGGGAAGGCTGTCGGTGTAGGGGCGCAGACGCCGCCCGGCGCCCGCCGCCAGCACGAGGCCGATCATGCGGTTTCTCCTTCGTCGTGTACGGCGGGTGCCCCTGCGGACACCCAGAAGCGGATGCTCTCGACGAGCACCAGCAGGGCCACGGCCACGGCGAGCACCGTCAGCGCGACCTTGAACTGCGAGGCGGTGAGCGCGGCGGCCAGGACGGTGACGAGCAGGGTCCGTCCTTCATGCCCCCCGACGGCGCGCACCAGCCAGGCCGGGGGCGCTCCGGCGTTGCCGCGGATGCGGTACACCGTGTCGTAGTGATGGTAGGCGACGGCCCCCACCAGCCCGAAAGCCGCAGGAAGGGCTCCGTTCACGTCGGCTTTGGCCGCGAGGATCAGGACGGTGCCGTATTCGGCGGCGCGGAAGAGCGGGGGGACGAGCCAGTCGAGGGCGCCCTTGAGGGGGCGGGACAGGGCCAGGCCGGCGGCGAGCACGTAGACGACGGCGCCAGCGGGGGCCGAGGTGACGCCCAGGAAGACGGTTACGGCGAGGGTTGCCGTGCCCAGGAGCGCGACCAGCAGCGGGGCACCGGTCCGGGCGGGCTTCACGCGGGCGACAAAGGAGGCGAGCGGCCCGTTGTCCGCCAGATCCGCCAGCGCCGTCGCCGCCCGGTCCGTCCGCCGCGCCTTGCGGGTCAGCGAGCGCAGCACCCGGCCCGCCGTCGTGTACGTCGCCGCGAAGGCGCAGCCGACGAGAAGGACGTAGAAGGTGATCCGGGGGGTGGTGACGGCGGTGAGGATCGCGATCATCGCCCAGCGCTCGCCGATCGGGAGGACGATCATCCGGCGGACCCAGACCGTCCAGCCGACGCTGTCGAGCTTGTCGGAGAGGGCGGCCGTGGGGCTGGTGTTGGCGGTCGCGTCGTGGTTCGCCTCGTTGAAGGAGAAGTCGACGACGTGCCGGCAGGTCTGGAGGATCATCGCGCCGAGCGCGAGGGCCCATACGTCGTCGCCGCCCCGGGCCGCTCCGAGGGCGAGGCCCGCGTAGTAGGCGTACTCCTTGGCGCGGTCGAAGGTGGCGTCGAGCCAGGCGCCGAGCGTGGAGTACTGCAGGGAGTAGCGGGCGAGCTGGCCGTCGGTGCAGTCCAGGACGAAGGACGCGATGAGCAGGACACCGGCCGCGACGAAGCCGCCGCGCGTGCCGGTCGCCGCGCAGGCCGCCGCGATCAGGGCAGTGAGCAGGGAGGCGGTGGTGACCTGGTTGGGGGTGAGGCCCCGGCGGGCGCACCAGCGGGCGAGGTAGCGGGAGTACGGGCTGATGCAGAACGTGGTGAAGAAGCCGTCGCGGGACTTCACGGCCGACTTCAGGCGTACGGCCTCGTCGTCGACGTTGGCGACGGCCTGCCGTGCCTCGTTGCGGGCCTGCGGGTCGGCGGGGACGGCGGCGACCAGGCTGCCGAGCTCGGGGCGGTGCACGCCGGCGCCGTCCGCGTCGAGGGCGGTGACCAGGCGGTCGGGCAGACTGTCCACGGCCACGGCCGTACCGCCGCCCGCGGAGTTCTCGCGGGCCAGGGCGCGGGTGACGGTGGTGCGGGCCTCGGGCTGCGCGGTGACGGCGCCGGGGAGCGCGGCGAGCGGGAAGCGGGGGTCGGTGAGGCCGAGCCTGAGGGCGTGCACGTGGCCGACGAAGCGGGCGTCGACCAGGGCGACCCGCTGGTCGCGGGGTGCCTCGGCGACCAGGCGCTCGGCGTCCGCGGCGTCGGCGGCGACCCGTACGTCGAAGCCGAGGGAGCGCAGATCACCCTCGATCGACGAACCGGGGACCGGCTGACCGGTGAGGATGGCGGTCGACAACCGAACTCACTCCCTGGGTGCCGACGCGCGGGCGCCGGTCATGTGCACGGTGGGGGCGCCCCTTGGTCGGACCAGGCGGGCGGCATGTCGGCAGAGGCTATCGGATGCCAAGAAGGCGACGTTCACCGCCCGTTCACGGGACGATCAGCGCCGTCTCCCCCGGCCTTTGCCGCGATCATCATCGGTGATCGGGGCCTCCGCCGACAAACCGCGCCCCCCAGAGCGGACATCCGGGACATCGCGTCGGCTCCGGGAGGTCGGCATAGGGTGGGCGACCATGACGTGGCTGATCACCGGCGGTGCCGGGTACATCGGAGCACATGTGGCGCGGGCCATGACGGACGCCGGGGAGCGGCTGCTGGTCCTGGACGACCTCTCGGCCGGCGTCCCCGCCCGGCTGCCCTCCGAGGTACCGCTCGTGCGGGGCTCCTCTCTGGACGGCGCCCTGCTCAAGCGGCTGCTGGCCGAGCAGGCGGTGACCGGTGTGGTGCATCTCGCGGCGCGCAAGCAGGTGGCCGAGTCGGTGGCGCAGCCGGTGCGCTACTACCAGGAGAACGTCGGCGGCCTCGCCACCCTCCTGGAGGCGGTCGCCGAGGCCGGGGTGCGGCGCTTCGTCTTCTCCTCGTCGGCGGCCGTCTACGGCAACCCGGAGGCGGGGCTGATCACCGAGGAGACGCCGTGCGCCCCGGTGAACCCGTACGGCGAGACGAAGCTCGCCGGGGAGTGGCTGGTCAGGGCGGCCGGGCAGGCGCACGGGATCTCCACCGTCTGTCTGCGGTATTTCAACGTCGCCGGGGCGGCCGCGCCGGAGCTGGCGGACACCGGGGTCTTCAACATCGTCCCGATGGTCTTCGACCGGCTCACCCGGGACGAGGCCCCGCGGATCTTCGGCGACGACTATCCGACGCCGGACGGCACGTGTATCCGCGACTACATCCATGTGTGCGATCTCGCCGAGGCGCACCTCGCGGCCGCCCGGCGCCTGACCGAGGGCGGCATCCGGGGCGACCTGACGGTCAACGTCGGTCGCGGCGAGGGGGTCTCCGTGCGCGAGATGATCCGGGTGATCGGCGAGGTGAGCGGGGACCGTCGGCCGCCGCTCGTGGAGGCCCGGCGGCCGGGTGACGCGCCGGTCTCGGTGGCCTCGGCCGCGCGGGCCGCCGAGACGCTCGGCTGGAGCGCCACGCGCGGAGTGCGGGAGATGGTCGAGTCGGCCTGGGAGGGCTGGCTGCGCCATCACGGGCAGTAACTGAGGCTGCCCTGACCTGCGCATTGTTTTCGCAGGTCAGGGCACATGACAACGGTGTTCAGTGCCGCGTTGCCGGATACCCCCTCCCCGTAGTTCACTGTGATCCCGGACGCGACACAGGAGGCGGCTGCCATGGGGGCTGGGCACGATCACGGACACGCGCACTCGCACGCGCCCGAGGGCGGTACGGCGACCGCGGCCTTCCGCGGCAGGCTGCGGGTGGCGCTGTCGATCACGCTCGCCGTCATGGTGATCGAGATCGTCGGCGGCATCCTCGCGGACTCCCTCGCCCTGGTCGCGGACGCGGCCCACATGGCGACGGACGCGCTGGGCCTGGGCATGGCCCTGCTGGCGATCCACTTCGCGAACCGCCCGGCGAGCGGCAGCCGCACCTTCGGCTACGCCCGCGCCGAGATCCTCGCCGCGCTCGCCAACTGCCTGCTGCTGCTCGGGGTCGGCGGCTACGTCCTGTACGAGGCGATCCAGCGGTTCATCACCCCGGCCGGCACCGAGGGCGGGCTGACGATCGTGTTCGGCGCGATCGGCCTGGTCGCGAACATGATCTCGCTGTCGCTGCTGGTGCGCGGGCAGCAGGAGAGCCTTAACGTGCGCGGGGCCTTCCTGGAGGTGGCGGCGGACGCGCTGGGCTCGGTCGCCGTGATCATCTCGGCCGTGGTGATCCTGGCCACCGGCTGGCAGGCCGCGGACCCGATCGCCTCGCTCGTCATCGGCCTGATGATCGTGCCCCGCACCGTCAAGCTGCTGCGCGAGACCCTCGACGTCCTGCTGGAGGCGGCCCCCAAGAACGTCGACATGGGCGACGTGCGGACGCACATCCTCGCCCTGGACGGCGTCGAGGACGTCCACGACCTGCACGCCTGGACGATCACCTCGGGCCTTCCGGTGCTCTCGGCGCACGTGGTGGTGCGCTCCGACGTCCTGAGCGCGATCGGCCACGAGAAGATGCTGCACGAACTCCAGGGCTGCCTCGGCGACCACTTCGACGTCGAGCACTGCACCTTCCAGCTGGAGCCGGTCGGGCACGCGGAGCACGAGGCGGGGCTCTGCCACTGACCCCGCCCAGAAGACCCCGCCCGGACAGGTGCACGAAAAGCCGGGTTCTGCCGGAATGCACCGATCCGGCCCGCCCCTGCGTCCTCCACCCCACAACCGCGTCCGGCGGTTCCGTGTCCGCCGCGCTGGGCACGATCACCTGCCGGGAGTGCCGGATTCGTACGGCACACTTGGGGCGCGAAGACCGACGCGAAGGATGGGTATGCCGATCACACCTGCCACCACGACGCAGATCCCGTCGAACGGTGCCACGGAAGCGATCCTGCTGGAACTGGTCGACGAGAACGGCGTGACGATCGGCACCGAGGAGAAACTCGCCGCCCATCAGCCACCGGGCCGGCTGCACCGGGCCTTCTCGGTGTTCCTCTTCGACGAGCGGGGCCGGCTGCTCCTGCAGCAGCGGGCGCTCGGCAAGTACCACTCCCCCGGGGTCTGGTCCAACACCTGCTGCGGCCACCCCTACCCCGGCGAGTCGCCGTTCGCGGCGGCCGCCCGGCGGACGTACGAGGAGCTGGGGGTCTCCCCGACCCTGCTCGCCGAGGCGGGCACGGTCCGCTACAACCACCCGGACCCGGACTCCGGGCTGGTCGAGCAGGAGTACAACCACCTCTTCGTCGGCCTGGTGCAGTCGGCCCTGCGGCCGGACCCGGAGGAGGTCGGCGCGACGGCGTTCGTGACCCCGGACGAGCTGACGGAGCGGCACCTCAAGGACACCTTCTCGGCCTGGTTCATGACCGTCCTCGACGCGGCGCGCCCGGCGGTCCGGGAGCTGACGGGACCGGCCGCGGGCTGGTGACCTGAGTCAGAGCGGCCGTACGGCCTCCAGCGGCAGGGCGGCCCAGATCACCTTCCCGCCGCTGGAGGTGTGCTCGACGTCGCAGGTCCCGCCCGCCTCCCGGGTCACCTCGCGTACCAGCAGCAGTCCCCGGCCGCCGGTCGGGCTGTGGGGGTGGTCCAGGGCGGTCGGGCGGTAGGGGTGGTTGTCCTCGACGGACACCCGCACCCACTCCGCGCCGACGGCGACCTCCACGGCGAGCATCGGCGACAGCAGTGCCGCATGCCGTACGGCGTTCGTGACCAGCTCGGAGACGATCAGCAGGAGCCCCTGGACGAGGTCGTCCGAGACCGGCACCCCCTGGCGGTACAGCAGGTCCCGCACGGCGTGCCGGGCCTGCGGGACCGAGGCCTCGACGGCGGGAGCGGTGAACCGCCACACGCCCTCGTAGGGCAGCGGCTCCGGTGTCACCGGGGACCCGCGCCCGTGGTTCTCCATCGTTCGGTCGCCACCCTCACGCTCGATTGTCACCACACGTCGAGTGTTGGTAACGGGTCGCTCCGCTCCGGTTGCCTGAACAGAAGTCAGCGGATATCGAGCGCTTGTGACCAGCGACTTCCCGAACTATTCGGGTGGTGCCGTTTTGGTGGCGCTTTCTTGCTGTCCGGCGACCATTCCGATGATCCGACGCCCGCCGAAGCCGGTGGCCATCAGGCCCAGGCCGTCGAAGAGCAGCGCCAGCGAGAAGAAGCAGCCGATCACGTACTTGCTGCTGCTCGGCCAGGACGCCAGTACGAGGATGCCCAGCAGCAGGCCGAAGGCGCCCTGGACGAGCGTCCAGCCGAACTGGGGGCCGCGCACCACCAGGCTCCCGGCCAGCCGGAACACCCCGCCGGTCAGGAACAGCAGCGCCGCGAACATGGTCAGCGCCGCGGCCGCCGCCTCGGGGCGTCCGATCACGACGACCCCGGCCGCGAGGTTCAGGGCGGCGACCACGACGCCGAGCCAGAAGAAGTTGGAGTCGCGGGCCTGCACGGCGTGCGCCAGGCCGACGAGCCCGCCGATCAGCAGCAGCCAGCCGAACAGGAGCATCGAGGTGAGCGTGGCGACGCCGGTGTACACGAGCCCGACGAGCCCGGCCAGGACCAGGACGACGCCGAGCGCGGCCAGCACGCCGAAGCCCCGCTGCAGTTTCGCCGCCTCGCGGTGCGGCTTGGTGGACCGGGCCATCAGGACCTCCTCCGGGTCGGCCAGTCCCCCCTCTCCCTACGTCTTGTCCCCACGACCTGGCACGTCGTAACACCCCGCCCCGGCCGGAAGGCGCAGGCGGCGGCTAGCATCCGGCCCATGGAGCCCCAGCTGCTGCACACCGTCACCGACTCGGTCGCCACCGTGGTGATCCGCCATCCGGCCAAGCGCAACGCCATGACGGCCGCGATGTGGCGGGCGCTGCCGCCGCTGCTGGCGACATGGGCCGCAGACCCTGGCGTACGGGTTCTCGTACTGACCGGGGAGGGCGGGACCTTCTGCGCCGGTGCCGACATCTCGACGCTCCAGGGGTCGCCGGAGGAGGCGCAGGGGCTCGCGGTGGCCGCCGAGGAGGCCCTCGCGGCGTTCCCGAAGCCGACGCTGGCGGCCGTCCGGGGGCACTGCGTCGGCGGTGGCTCGCAGCTGGCGGCCGCCTGCGATCTGCGGTTCGCCGAGGAGGACGCGCTGTTCGGCATCACCCCGGCGAAGCTCGGGATCGTCTACCCGGCCTCCTCCACGCGGCGGTTGACCTCGCTGGTCGGTCCGGCCACCGCCAAGTACCTGCTCTTCTCGGGCGAGTTGATCGACGCCGGGCGGGCGCTGCGCACGGGCCTGGTCGACGAGGTGCTGCCGGAGGGCGAACTCGGCAAGCGGGTCGCCGAGTTCACCCGGATCCTCGCCGCGCGCTCGCAGCTGACGCAGGCCGCGGCGAAGGAGTACGCCGACGGGCGCACCGACCGCGAGCCCTACTGGCGCGAGCAGATGCGCGCGAGCGGCGACACGGCCGAGGGCGTCGCCGCGTTCCTGGAGCGCCGCCGGCCGCACTTCACGTGGTCGGTTCCTGGCCCAGGATGAACCGGCTCATCGACCGGATCAGTTCGACGACGTCCGCGGGCGCCTTCTCGGGGGACCCGGCGTCGTAGGGCGGCTGCGGGTCGTACTCGATGCCCAGTTGTACGGCCTGGGCGACGAAGTCGCCCGAGAGGCGGCCGAGCAGGGCGAGCCCCATGTCGATGCCGGAGGAGACACCGGCCGCGGTGACGTACTTGCCGTCGACCACCACCCGCTCCCCCGTCGGCTCCACGCCGAACCTCTTCAGCTCGTCGAGGGCCAGCCAATGGGAGGTCGCCCGGCGCCCCTCCAGGAGCCCCGCGGCGGCGAGCAGCAGGGAGCCGGTGCACACGGACGTCGTCCAGGTGCTGGTGGCGTCGGCGGCGCGGATCCAGTCGAGGAGCGCCCCATTGGTCATCTGCGGGGTCTGGCCGGGGCCGCCCGGCACGACCACGACGTCCGGGCTCGGCACCTCGGCGAAGGTCCTGTCGGCGACGAGGGCGAGGCTGCCGCTGTCGGTACGCACGGGGCCGGTCTCCTCCGCCACGAAGACGACCTCGGAGTCCGGTAGCCGGCCGAGGGTCTCGTACGGCCCGACCGCGTCGAGGGCGGTGAAACGGTCGTAGAGGACGATCGCGAACTGCATGGTTCCCCCTTGGGTCTGCTTCTGGCGGTTCGGTTACGGGTGTTCAGTGGGCCGGTGTCGGCCGGAACCGGCGCCGGTACTCGGCCGGGGCCGCGCCGAGGGTCCTGACGAAGGCGCGGCGCATGGCCTCCGGGGTGCCGTAGCCGCAGGCCCTGGAGATCTCCTCGACGCCGTCGGCGGTGTCCTCCAGGAGGCGGCGGGCGTGCTCCAGGCGGACCCGGTCGACGTACCGGCCCGGTGTCATGCCCGTCTCGGTCTGGAAGGCGCGGGCGAAGTGGCGGGGCGAGAGGCTGGCGCGGGCGGCCAGCGTCTCCACCGAGAGGTCGTCGGCCGGATGCTCCGTGATCCACTGCTGGACCTCGCGCAACGGCTCGCGCTGGGCCGTCTGCGCGGCGAGCTGGGCGCTGAACTGGGCCTGGTTGCCCGGCCTGCGCAGGAAGACGACCAGGTGGCGGGCGATCGACAGGGCGACCTCGCGCCCGGCGTCCTCCTCGACCAGTGCGAGGGCGAGGTCGATGCCGGAGGTGACGCCGGCGGAGGTGGCCAGCCTGCCGTCGCGGACGTAGATGGGGTCCGGGTCGACCTCGACGGCCGGATGCTCGCGGGCGAGCTTGTCGCAGACCGACCAGTGGCTGGTCACCCGGCGGCCGTCCAGCAGGCCCGCCTCGGCCAGCAGGAGCGCGCCGGTGCACACGGAGACCAGGCGCTCGGCGCGCGGTCCGTGCTCGCCCAGCCAGGCGAGGACCCGTGGGTCCGGGCGCCGGGTGCCCGCGCCGCCCGGGACCAGCAGGGTGTGGGCGGGCGGGGCGTCGGCGAGCGCGTGGTCCGGGACCAGGGTGAGGCCGCTGGAGGTGCGCACGGGACGGCCGTCCGGGGAGGCGGTGCGGATGCGGTAGGTGCCCGGGCGGTGCAGTTCGGCGCCGTTGAAGACCTCCACCGGGCCGCTGACGTCAAGACTCTGGACGTCGTCGAAGAGGACGACGAGAACGGTTCGCTGCGCCATGCCCTCGATTCTTCGGGAGCCGCCTCATGGCAGCAATGACGAGGACCCCACCTTTCCTGCCCTGCGCGACGCACCCTCGAATCGGATACCAAGCGGTCGGTAACCTGCCCCCATGACTACTGCAGCCCTGGAGCCGCGCGCCGGCCGCCGCTGTCACCACCGCCTCAACTCCCTGCACTCCGCGCACTACTTCTCCCCCGACCTGGGCACGGAACTGGCCGCGATCGGTGTCACCCATCCGAGGGCCGTCAACTTCGCGGTGCGGTCGGCCGCGCTGGGGGCGGTCGGTCCCGGTGCGGTGGCGGCGGCCTTCTACAACTTCAAGTACGAGCTGGTGGCCGAGCACGTTCCCGCGGTGTGGCGGACCGCGTCGCCCGAGCAGGTACTGGCGGCACGCGTGCGTGCCGTGGACGCGAACCTGACCCGGCTGCTCGGCAAGGAGGCCCTGGCGTCCGACGAGATGGCCGAGGCCGCACGGCTCGCGCTGCGGGCCACCGAGGCGTGCTCGCGCTCCGCGCGCCCCCTGTACGCGGCGCACGCCGACCTGCCGGTGCCCGAGGAACCGCACCTGGCGTTCTGGCACGCGACGACGCTGCTGCGGGAGCACCGCGGCGACGGTCATCTGGCCGTCCTGATGTCCGCCGGGCTCGACGGTCTGGAGGCCGTGGTCACCCACACGGCGACGGGCAAGGGCATGACGCCGTCCTGGGTGTTCACCACGCGCGGGTGGACGCGCGAGGAGTGGGACGCGACCGCCGGACGGCTCCGGGAGCGGGGACTGCTCGGCGCCGACGGCGAGCTGACCGAGCGGGGCGTCGCGCTGCGGGAGGAGATCGAGACAGAGACCGACCGGCTGGACCGGGCCCCCTACGAGCACCTCGGCGCCGAGGACGTGGCACGGCTGACGAAGCTCGGGACGGCGTTCGCACGGACCGCGCTCGCCGCCGGCGCCTTCCCGGCGGACCTGATCGGCAAGGGCTGAGGACCGCCGCGGGGCGCGCCGGGATCCGGCGAAGATTGCCCGGCCGTCCCGGAGGTACCCGTCCCTCTCCCGGTCACCGTGGCCGGGAGGAGGAAAACGAGGAAAGGGAGACGTCCATGTTCCGCGCGATCGCAGACGTACTGCGACAGATCGGTGGCGCCATCGCGACCGTCGTGACGCTGCCCTTCCGGGCGCTGGCCCGGCTCTTCGGCGGCGCTTCGGGCTCGACACGCAGCCGCAGGGCCTGATGCCCGTGCCCTGATCCCCGGATGTCGGTGCCGCCTGCCACAATTGCCGCGCAACCTCAGTGAGAAGGCGGTACGGGATCGTGACGACACCCGGGTCCAGCGGGTCCACCCACCCAGGGTCCATCGAAGGCAGGATCGCCGAGGAGCTCGGCGTACGGGAGCGGCAGGTCAAGGCCGCCGTGGAACTGCTCGACGGCGGTTCCACGGTCCCCTTCATCGCCCGCTACCGCAAGGAAGCGACCGAGATGCTCGACGACGCGCAGTTGCGCACGCTCGAGGAGCGGCTGCGCTATCTGCGGGAGCTGGAGGAGCGGCGGACGGCGATCCTCGACTCGGTGCGCGAGCAGGGCAAGCTCACCGAGGAGCTGGAGGCGCAGATCCGGGGCGCGGAGACCAAGGCGCGCCTGGAGGACATCTACCTCCCGTTCAAGCCGAAGCGGCGCACCAAGGCGCAGATCGCCCGCGAGGCCGGTCTGGAGCCGCTCGCCGAGGGCCTGTTGGGCGATCCGGGCGTCGCCCCGCACGCCGCGGCGAGCGCCTTCGTGGACGCCGACAAGGGCGTGCCCGATCCGCAGGCCGCCCTCGACGGCGCCCGCGCGATCCTCACCGAACGGTTCTCCGAGGACGCCGACCTGATCGGCGAGCTGCGCGAGCGCATGTGGGTGCGCGGGCGGCTCGCCGCCAAGGTGCGCGACGGCAAGGAGGAGGCGGGCGCGAAGTTCGCCGACTACTTCGACTTCGCCGAGCCCTTCACGGACCTGCCCTCGCACCGCATCCTGGCGATGCTGCGCGGCGAGAAGGAGGAGGTCCTGGACCTCGTCCTGGAGCCGGAGGAGCCGTCCGAGCAGCCCGGTCCCTCCTCGTACGAGGGGATCGTCGCCGCGCGGTTCGGGATCGCCGACCGCGGCCGTCCCGGCGACAAGTGGCTGACGGACACGGTCCGTTGGGCCTGGCGGACCCGCATCCTGGTGCACCTCGGCATCGACCTGCGCCTCAGGCTGCGCACGGCCGCCGAGGACGAGGCGGTCAACGTCTTCGCGGCGAACCTCCGGGACCTGCTGCTCGCCGCCCCGGCGGGCACGCGCGCGACGCTCGGCCTCGACCCGGGCTTCCGTACGGGTGTGAAGGTCGCCGTGGTCGACGCGACCGGCAAGGTCGTCGCCACCGACGTCATCTACCCGCACGTCCCGGCCAACAAGTGGGACGAGGCGATCGCCAAGCTGGCGCGGCTGACCAAGCAGCACGCGGTCGAGCTGGTCGCGATCGGCAACGGCACTGCGTCCCGCGAGACCGACAAGCTCGCCGGTGAACTCATCACCAAGCACCCGGAGTTGAAGCTCACGAAGGTGATGGTGTCCGAGGCGGGCGCCTCGGTGTACTCCGCCTCCGCGTTCGCCTCGCAGGAGCTGCCGGACATGGACGTGTCGCTGCGCGGGGCGGTCTCCATCGCCCGCCGGCTCCAGGACCCGCTCGCCGAGCTGGTGAAGATCGACCCGAAGTCGATCGGCGTCGGCCAGTACCAGCACGACCTGTCCGAGGTGAAGCTGTCGCGCTCGCTGGACGCGGTGGTGGAGGACTGTGTGAACGGCGTGGGCGTGGACGTGAACACCGCCTCCGCCCCGCTGCTCTCCCGGGTCTCCGGGATCACCTCGGGTCTCGCGGAGAACATCGTGGCGCACCGCGACGCCAACGGTCCCTTCGGTTCGCGTACGGAGCTGAAGAAGGTGGCCCGGCTGGGTCCCAAGGCGTACGAGCAGTGTGCGGGCTTCCTGCGGATCCGCGGCGGCAGCGACCCGTTGGACTCCTCCAGCGTGCACCCCGAGGCGTACCCGGTGGTGCGGCGCATGGTGAAGACGGCGGGGCAGGAGGTGGCGTCCCTCATCGGCAACACCGGCGTGCTGCGCTCGCTGCGGCCGCAGGACTTCGTGGACGAGACGTTCGGTCTGCCGACGGTCACCGACATCCTCAAGGAGCTGGAGAAGCCGGGGCGCGACCCGCGGCCCGCGTTCAAGACGGCCACCTTCAAGGAGGGCGTCGAGAAGATCGCCGACCTGGTCTCCGGGATGGTGCTGGAGGGGGTCGTGACGAACGTGGCGGCCTTCGGGGCGTTCATCGACGTCGGTGTCCACCAGGACGGGCTGGCGCATGTCTCCGCGCTGTCGAAGACGTTCGTGAAGGACCCCCGTGACGTGGTGAAGCCCGGCGACATCGTCAAGGTGAAGGTGCTCGACGTCGACATCCCGCGCAAGCGGATCTCGCTGACGCTGCGGCTGGACGACGAGGCGGCTCCGCAGGAGGGGCAGCAGGGCGGGGGCGGCGGTGAGCGACGCCAGCGGGGCGGACGGCCGCCGCAGCAGCGTCAGAACCGTGGCGGGGGCGGCGGCGGGGGTGCCCGCAAGACGCAGGCCCCGGCTCCGGCCAACAGCGCGATGGCCGACGCGTTGCGCAAGGCGGGCCTGCTGGACCCGAAGAAGCGCTGACGCGTCCAAGACGTGCCCACGGGGTCTCCTCGGTGGTCGAGGGGTCCCCGGGGCCCGTCAGTGGTGGTGGCCGTAGACCTCCGCCCGGGTACCGGCCCGGGCGCAGGCCTCGTCGGCCACGGCGCGGGCCGCGGCCGCCTCGGTGTGCAGGCCGGCGGACTCCAGGGCCAGGGCGAGGTTGGACCCGGCGAGTCCGGTCGCGTACCAGTTGTCGTACTCCTGGCGGATCCGCAGCGCCTCACGCAGGGCGGTGATCGCCTCCTCCGCCTCGCCCGCCAGGTACAGGGCATAGCCGAGGCTGTTCAGGGAGTCGCCGTAGTAGATCCGGTCGCGCCCGCGGTGCAGGCCGCAGGCCCGGCGGAAGGCGACGGCCGCCTCGGCGTGCCGGCCGGCGGCGTCCAGGGCGAGCCCGAAGTTGTGCTGGGCGCGGCCCTCGTTCCACCGGTCGCCCAGTTCCCGGAACCGGTCACGGGCGCGCAGGTGGGTGGCGCGGGACAGGTCGAGCGCCCCGGACCGGCGCTGCGCGTTGCCCAGGCTGTTCCAGGCCATGCCCTCTCCCGTGGGGTCGCCGATGTGCCGGAAGAGGCGGGTCGCGTGGGTGAGGGGTGCCACCGCCTCGTCGGGGCGTCCGCCGCGGAAGAGCGCGTCGCCGAGGTGGTTGCAGGCGGTGGCCTCGGCGCGCTCGTCGCCGAGATCGCGCGCGAGCGTGCATGCGGTCCGGGCGACGGCGATCCAGTCCGCGAAGAACCGGCGCCAGCGCAGGTATCCGGCGAGGTGCCGCGCGAGGGCGACCCGGTCCTCCCGGTCCTGCTCGTCCGGCCCCTGGACGACGAGGGCCACCAGGTTGGCGCGTTCGCTGTCGAACCAGGCGAGCGCCGCGTCACGGCGGGCGACGGCTGCCGGGGACGGGTCGTGCACCGGGGCGGGCATGTTGCCGTCGCTCGACTCGGCCTGCCGGCGCAGGTGTTCGCGTACCCGCGTCCGGGCCCGGTCGGCGGCCCTCGTGAGCTGCGGGTCGCACACTCCGCCGCCCGAGGCGTGGCTGCGGACGAGGTCGTGGATGCTCCAGCGCTCCCGGGACTCGTCGTCGCCCTGTCCGCGCGTCACTAGATGCGCGCAGGCGAGGTCGTCCAGCAGGTCCAGGGCCGTCGCCCGGGGCAGATCGGTGATCACCGCCGCGGTCTGGGTGTCGTAGTCGGCGCACGGCATCCGGGCCAGCAGGCCGAGGGCCCGGGCACGGTCGTCGGGCAGCCGGCGCAGCGACGCCTCCAGCACGGGGCCGAGCGCGAGCGGTCTGCCGTACTGGTCGACGCCCCGGCTGCGCAGGGTCTCCGTGCGGCGGGTCCCGGAGCGGAGTTCGGCGACGAGGGTGGCGACCCGGCCGCGGGAGCGGCGGTGCCTCAGCAGGGCGGCCGCGATCTGGAGGGCCAGAGGCATGTGACCGCACAGTCCCGTGAGTTCGCCGAGCGACTCGGCCTCCCGGTCCAGCCGGTCGTCCCCGGTGTCCCGCAGCCGCAGCGCCTCGGTGACGAGCGCGGCGGAGTCGCCCGGGCTCAGCGGGCCTAGCGACAGTTCCCGGGCGGGCAGCGAGGGATGGGACTCCCGTGAGGTGAACACGACACGGTGCTCGGCGCTGCCGGGCAGCAGCGGCGGGAGCTGAGCGGCCTCGCAGACGTTGTCGAACAGCAGCAGGACCCGTCTGCCCCGGTCGGCGAGGGTGGCGAGACGGCTGAGGTAGAGGGCGTGCTGGTCGATCTCCTCGGAGGGCAGGTGGGCGCCGCCCACTCCCAGGGCGTACAGCAGCGAGGCGACGGCCTGCGCGGGCGTCACCGGGGTGTCGTCGTAGCCTCCGAGATCCAGGAAGAGGGTCCCGCCGGGGAACCAGCCGTGGTGGCGGGCGAGGTGGGCGGCCTGGAGGGCGAGGGCCGTCTTGCCCATGCCGCCGAGCCCGGTCACGGCCCACAGCGCGGATCGGCCGGCGGCTGCGGTGCCGTCGGGCGGTCGCAGTCCCTCCAGCAGCGCGGCCAGTTCGCGCTCGCGTCCGGTGAACCCGGCGGGGGCGACGGGCAGGGCGGAGAGCACGGTCGGCTCGTAGGGGGCGTGGCCGCACGGGGCGCCGACCGACACCGGACCGTGGAAGTGGCCGCCCCGGAAGTCGACGTGGTCCTGGTACCCGACCGCGTCCGCGGGCCGCTGCTCCCCTGGGTCCACGCGTCCCCCTCCCCCGACCGCCGCACTGCGCGAAGGCGCAAAACGGTAGGGCATCCCCTGGCGCGAAAGGGCCTGATCGGGAGATTCCGGTACGCGGTCGCAGGCGTACGGCGATGGCGGCCGCGCGGCGGTGGGGGCGAGCCGGTGTCAGCGCTCGGTCACCTTGCCGTCCGTCACCTCCAGGCGGCGCGTCACATGAACGGCGTCCAGCATGCGCCGGTCGTGGGTCACCAGGAGGAGCGTGCCCTCGTAGGCGTCCAGGGCCGATTCGAGCTGTTCGATCGCCGGCAGGTCGAGGTGGTTGGTCGGCTCGTCCAGGACCAGGAGGTTGACGCCTCTGCCCTGGAGGAGGGCGAGCGCCGCCCTGGTCCGCTCTCCCGGTGACAGCGTCGCCGCCGGGCGCAGGACGTGGTCGGACTTGAGGCCGAACTTGGCCAGGAGGGTGCGGACCTCGACCGGTTCGGTGTCGGGGACGGCCGCGCAGAAGGCGTCCAGGAGGGACTCGTCGCCGAGGAAGAGGCCCCGGGCCTGGTCGACCTCGCCGAGCAGGACACCCGAGCCGAGGGACGCCTGGCCGGAGGTGAGCGGGACCCGGCCCAGCAGGGCGCCGAGGAGGGTCGACTTGCCCGCGCCGTTGGCGCCGGTGACGGCCACCCGGTCCGCCCAGTCGATCTGCAGGGTGACCGGGCCGAGGACGAAGTCGCCCTGACGTACCTCGGCGTCCCGGAGTGTCGCGACCACGGCGCCCGAGCGCGGGGCCGACGCGATCTCCATCCGCAGCTCCCACTCCTTGCGCGGCTCCTCGACGACATCGAGGCGCTCGATCATGCGCTGGGTCTGGCGGGCCTTCGCGGCCTGCTTCTCGCTGGCCTCGGAGCGGAACTTGCGGCCGATCTTGTCGTTGTCGTTGCCCGCCTTGCGGCGCGCGTTCTTCACGCCCTTGTCCATCCAGGACCGCTGCGTCTGGGCCCGGTCCTGGAGGGCGGACCTCTTGTCGGCGTACTCCTCGTACTCGTCGCGGGCGTGCCGGCGGGCCACGTCCCGCTCCTCCAGGTAGGCCTCGTAACCGCCGCCGTAGAGGTTGATCTGCCCCTGGGCCAGGTCGAGTTCGAGGACCTTGGTGACCGTGCGGGTGAGGAACTCGCGGTCGTGGCTGACGACGACGGTCCCGGCGCGCAGGCCCTTCACGAACCGCTCCAGGCGCTCCAGGCCGTCCAGGTCGAGGTCGTTGGTGGGCTCGTCGAGGAGGAAGACGTCGTAGCGGGAGAGCAGGAGGGAGGCGAGGCCCGCGCGGGCGGCCTGGCCGCCGGACAGGGAGGTCATCGGCTGGTCCAGGTCGACGGCGAGGCCGAGGGAGTCGGCGACCTCCTCGGCGCGCTCGTCGAGGTCGGCGCCGCCGAGGTTCAGCCAGCGGTCAAGGCTCGTGGCGTACGCGTCGTCCGCGCCCGGTGCCCCGTCGACCAGGGCCTGGGTCGCCTCGTCCATCACCCGCTGGGCCTCGGCGACCCCGGTGCGGCGGGCCAGGAACGCGCGGACGGTCTCGCCGGGGCGGCGCTCCGGTTCCTGCGGGAGGTGGCCGACGGTCGCGGTCGGCGGGGAGAGCCTGAGCTCGCCCTCCTCCGGCGCGAGCAGTCCGGCGAGCATCTTCAGGAGCGTGGACTTGCCCGCTCCGTTGGCCCCGACCAGGCCGATCACGTCCCCGGGCGCGACGACGAGGTCGAGCCCGCCGAACAGGGAGCGGTCGCCGTGGCCGGCGGCGAGGTTCTTGGCGACGAGGGTGGCAGTCATCAGACCGCCGATCCTAATGGCCGTACGACAGGACGGGCCTCCGGGTTTCTCAGCGGGCCATCGCCTCCACCAGCACGCTTCCCGAGGTCCGCGCCACCACGAAGGACTCCCCCCGGACCGCCTTGGCGTCCAGGGCGATGCGGTGGCGGCCCGCCTCCAGGACGCCGTCGAAGACCTCCTGGGCGTGGGTGCGGTAGAGCCGGTCGAGGCGGTACGCGGTGAGGCGCACCCGGCACGGTGAGGTGACCTCGACGCCCGCCTCGCCGTCGGCGGCGACCAGGCGGGTCAGCCGGCGCTGTTCGACCGGGCTGCGGTCCAGGGCGTGCTCTATCTGCGCGACGAGCAGCGGGACGATCGGCGCGAGGCCGTCGACGTAGGCGACCTGGACGCCCGCGCGGTCGAAGGAGGCGCGGACGGCGGCACGTTCCTGCTCGGTGACCGCGCGGCCGAAGGCGACCGCGCCGTAGCCGCGCAGTTCCTCCGCCGGGACCTCGCCGACCTCGCGGGTGATGTCGGCGCCGATGCCGATGGTGCGCAGGGCGGCGGCGAGCTTGGCGAGGACCGCGACCCGCGCTCCGATCAGCAGGACGCGGCGGCGGGGGCCCTCGGCCTCGCTGCCGAGGAGGGAGCCGAGCGCCGCGCGGTACTCGGCGCCGTGGAAGCGGAACGGCCCTATGCCGTGGTAGCCGTTGAGCTCCAGGTCCGCCTCGGGTTCGGTCTGCCAGGCGAAGTCCCGCCAGATGAAGTCGTCGCCGTCCCGCTCGATGACGGCGGTGACGGCCCCGCAGGCGAGGTCCTCGCACTCCGGGCAGCCGTAGATGACGTAACGGCCCTGCGGAAGCGGGGCGTCCGTCTCGCCCAGGAGGCTGCGCACCTGGGCGGTGAAGATGGCGGGCGGCACGTCCGAGGCGAGCGGGGACACCGCGTCGAGGTCGGAGAGCTGGAAGAGCAGCGGGCGGCCCTCGACGACGAAGTCCAGGAAGTCGCGGTGTATCTGGTAGTCACCGTTGGCGAGGACTCCTCCGGCACGCATCGCCGGTGCCAGGGCAAAGGTCGCGTATGCGGCAGACATGCTGTGAGTATTCCCGCCCCGGGACCACTCTGAGCACGGCATGCCTCATTCCGCTAACGTCCCCGCGTGGACAGTGCGCGCGGTGGTGAGGTCGTGGTGGTCGGGGGCGGTGTCGTCGGGTTGACGACGGCCCTGGTGCTCGCGGAGCGGGGATGGCGGGTGCGGGTGTGGTCCCGGGATCCCGTCGAGCGGACCACCTCGTGGGTTGCGGGCGCGCTGTGGTGGCCGTACCGGATCGAACCGGTGGTCTCGGCGCGCGGCTGGGCGCTGCGCTCGCTCGACGTGTACGAGGAGCTGGCGACCCGGCCCGAGGCCACCGGCGTACGCATGGTCGAAGGGGTACTGGGCGAGACGGCCCTGGACGAGGCCGACGCGTGGGCCGCGGCCCGGTTGCCGGGGCTGCGGGTGTCGACCGCCGAGGAGTACTCCGGCTCGGGCGTGTGGGCCAGGCTCCCGCTCATCGACATGTCGACTCATCTCCCTTATCTGCGGGAGCGGTTCCTGGCGGCGGGTGGTGCGATCGAGGAGCGTACGGTGTCCGGCTTCGCGGAAGCCGACGCGCCGGTCGTGGTCAACTGCACGGGGCTCGGCGCGCGGGAGCTGGTGCCGGATCCCTCCGTACGACCGGTGCGCGGGCAGTTGGTCCTCGTGGAGAACCCGGGGATCCACACCTGGCTCACCTCCACCGGCCCCGACGGCGAGATGGCGTACTTCTTCCCGCAGCCGGGGCGGCTCGTGCTGGGCGGCACGGCGGACGACGACGTGTGGTCGACGGAGCCGGATCCGGCGGTGGCGGAGGCGATCGTACGGCGATGCGCGGCGCTGCGGCCCGAGATCGCCGGGGCGCGGGTCCTGGAGCACCGGGTGGGGCTCCGGCCCGCGCGGGACGCCGTACGGCTGGAGCGGGAACCGCTCGCCGACGGGCGGGTGCTGGTGCACAACTACGGGCACGGCGGAGCGGGTGTGACCGTGGCCTGGGGGTGTGCGGAGGAGGCGGCCGGGCTCGCCGCCTCCTGACATCGGTGGGCGGTCAGGCGTGGTCGTGGCCCAGCGGGTCGCCCTCGGTGTCGGTGCCCGGTCCCGGGCCGACCTTGATCTCGAAGTCGCCGTCGTACTCCCGGTGTCCGGTGATCACCGCGAGTTCCACGGCCTCGGAGCCCATCTCGCCGCGCACGATGACCGGGTCCGCGCGCAGGTCACGCATGAGGGCGACGCACATGCCGATCATCACCAGGACGAACGGCGCGGCGGCGAGGATCGTGAGGTTCTGCAGGCCGGTGAGCGCGTCGCCCTGGCCGCTGCCGACCAGCAGCATGATCGCGGCGACCGCTCCGGTCACCACACCCCAGAACACGACGACGAAGCGGCCGGGTTCGAGCGCGCCCTTCTGGGAGAGCGTGCCCATCACGATGGAGGCGGCGTCGGCGCCCGAGACGAAGAAGATGCCGACAAGGATCATCACCAGCAGGCTGGTGGCGGTGGCGATCGGGAACTCCTGGAGGAGACCGAAGAGTTGGCCCTCGGGGGTCTCCTCGCCGGCCAGCGCACCGCCCTCCCTCAGCTTCATCGCCGTACCGCCGAAGATCGCGAACCAGACCAGGCTGACGGTACTGGGCACGAGGATGACGCCGCCGACGAACTGGCGGATGGTGCGGCCGCGGCTGATGCGGGCGATGAACATGCCGACGAAGGGCGTCCAGGAGATCCACCAGGCCCAGTAGAAGACGGTCCAGCTGCCGAGCCAGTCCGCCACTCCCTTGCCGCCGCTGGCCTCGGTGCGGCCGGCCAGCTGGGGCAGGTCGCCGAGGTAGGAGAAGATCGAGGTGGGCAGCAGGTCGAGGACGATGACCGTGGGGCCCGCGACGAACACGAACACCGCTAGGACCAGCGCCAGCACCATGTTGGTGTTGGACAGCCACTGGATGCCGCGCTCGATGCCGGAGACGGCCGAGGCGACGAACGCCAGGGTCAGGACGGCGATGATGGCGACGAGGAGGCCGGTGCTGACGTCGTCCATCCAGTCCAGCTCCCGGAAGCCTGAGCCGATCTGGAGCGCGCCGAGGCCGAGCGAGGCGGCCGAGCCGAAGATGGTGGCGATGATCGCGAGGATGTCGATGACCCGGCCCGCGGTGCCGTTCGCGTGCTTCTCGCCGATCAGCGGGGTGAAGACGGCACTGATGGTCTGGCGGCGGCGCTTGCGGTAGGTGCTGTAGGCGATGGCGAGGCCGACCACCGCGTAGATCGCCCAGGGGTGCAGCGTCCAGTGGAAGAGGGTGGTGGCCATCGCGGTCTCCATGCGTTCGCCGGAGCCCGCGGGGTCGGTGCCCGGGGGAGGGCTCGTGTAGTGCGAGAGCGGCTCGCTGACGCCGTAGAACATCAGGCCGATGCCCATGCCAGCGCTGAACATCATGGCGACCCAGGACACCGTCCTGAACTCGGGTTCCTCGCCCTCGGCGCCGAGGTGGATGCGGCCGTAGCGGCTCATCGCGAGCCACAGGGCGAACACCACGAAGCACGAGGCGGCCAGCATGAAGGCCCAACCGCCGTTGTGGATCAGGCCGTTCAGCAGCGTGGTGGAGACGTCCTCCAGCGAGTCCGTGGCCGCCCAGCCCCAGATCACGAAGGCCACGGTGATGGCCGCGGTGACTCCGAACACCACCGGGTCGGTCTGATGGCCGAGGACGCCCGCGGGCCACCCCCGGCCCCCTCTCTCTTTCAGCTCTTCAGTCATCTGCGGCACCTTCCCCTGGAGCGCTGAATACGCCGGGTTTCACACATTTCCCCAGGACCTACCACAGGTGCCGCAGATCTGAGCCCCTTCAGCAGCCGGTGTCGGGCTGCCCCACCGTGAGGCGGTACGGGGCGCGTTCGTCGAGGAGCAGCGGGACGAGGGCGCGCAGGGGCTGGTTCAACGGGACGTAGGGGCCCTTCGTGCGCACACCGTGCAGGGCGAGTTCGTCCTTCACCTCCGTGTACTGGGCGTCGGTGAGCCGGTAGCCGCAGGGCGGGTCCTGGATCACCTCGGCGGGTTCGGGCGGGTCGTTGTCGGCGCCGCCGAGGTAGACGGGGCCGGTGTCCGTGGGGTGGCGGGCTTCGGTCGTGGCCGCCTCGATCTGTGCGCGCCGGTCGTCGGTGAAGGCGAACAGGCCCTTGAGGGCGGACAGTTGGGAGTTCACTCGGCGCCGGTTGTTGGTCGGCTCGTCCGCTGTTGTGACAGGCTCGACCCTGCTCTCGATCAGCAGCCCGATCGCGTGCTTGACGCCGGACATGTTGCGCAGGATGCGTTCCTGGCCGTCGCCGGCGACCTGCTTGACGGGGTCGCCGGTGACGGGGTCGGTCCAGATGCCGTACGTGCCGGTCGAGTAGCCGTCCTGCTGGGCGGCCGGTCGCACGTAGGCCTGGGACAGGGTCTCGGCCTCGTCGTGGACGGCCCGGTCGGTGTTGAGGTTGCGGGGCCAGAGGTCGAAGAGGTCCTTGTCGTAGTACCGCGGGGTGGCGGTGTACTCATGCAGGTCGTAGATGACATCCGGTTGCCGGTCGCGGAGGACCTTCGCCATGGCACGGGCCTCGGCGGTCCTCAGTGCCAGGTGGTCGCGGTTGATGTCCACGCCGTCGCTGTTGCCCCGGGTGTCGGCGGCCCGGCCGTCGGGGTTCGCGGTCGGGACGACGAGGACCGTGGTGCGGTCGAGGAAGCGCCGGGTCCGGGCGTCCTTCGCGTACGCCAGGTCGCGCACCGTGGTCAGGCACGCCTCGCGGCCGGAGGGCTCGTCGCCGTGCTGGCTGCAGACGAGGAGCACCTTGGTGGGGGCGTGGCGGGCGCCGACCTGGACGAGGTGGAGCGGGCGGCCCTGTTTCGTCGTACCGATGCGGGTGAGGGAGACGGCGGCGCTTGCGCGATCTACCGCTGCGAGGAAGCTCTGCTCCTCGGACTCGGTGGTCCAGCGGGCGCCGTCGGACTCTTCGAAGCCGGTGCGGGGCGGGGCGTTCTGCGCGGGAGCGGCTGCTGGGGTTCTGGGCCGTGGTGTTCGTGCTGCTCCTGGCGGTGCACCCCGGCCGGCAGACCTTCGACACCAAACTGGGTGTCACCACGGAT